>JASEFH010000007.1 GCA_030019205.1 Methanomicrobiales archaeon | reverse complement strand
CGCGATGGAACTGGTGGACATGCCCCCCGAGCAGGATATCCACCAGTATATCGCCAGGCGACTCGTTGAAGTCGTTCCGCGAGCGTGCGTACATGTCTGTTCCTACGACGAGGCCAATCAGAGTTTTTCCATGACGGCGGTAGAAGATGAGAACGTTCGCAATGGGATTGCCCGCATACTGGGACGAGATTTGGTTGGTATGACCATGCCCCTCACGGAGGTATTCTCCATGCCCGCCGGGGGAGATCCTCTGAATCTGCTGCACAGGGGTCTGGAGGAGTTCATCCTCTATCCCGAACCTGCACCGGGAAGACCATCGTTTTACGATCTCTGCTTCCACCGGATCCCCGAAGATCTCTGCGAAGAGATCCTGCGCACCCTGAACATCGGCAAGGCGTACATCACATTCCTGGTCTGGAGCGACCGGTTATTCGGGACCGTCGGGATCTTCCTGCCCCCCGATGCGGTGCTCGAAGACCTCCAGGCGATCGAGTCGTTCCTGCGGCAGGCCTCCATCGCGATCGCCCGGCGGCAGACCGAGGACCGCCTCCGCCGCAGCGAACAGCGGTTCACCGAGGTGCTCGATGCTTCCCCGGTCCCGGCCGCCCTTGCGCAGGCGGACGGGCGCTACACCCTCCTCAACCAGAAGTTCACCGAGCTCCTCGGGTATACCCTGGCGGATATTCCTGCAGAAGAAGAGTGGTTCGAACGGGCGTTCCCGGATGCGAGCGAGCGAGAGGAGGCGGCCGCCGCCAAGGTGTGCACGGGGCGGGTGCGGTGCAGGAGCGGCGAGGAGAAAACCGTCCGCTTCGGCACGGTCCCCCTCAGCGATGGGACCCGGTATGTCACCTGCGAAGAGATCGGCGTCGGATGACGGGATCCTACCGGGCGCAGCAACACCGGGCGGCGACCCCGTGCCGCTGCAGCCCTGCTGGCCGCGGCTCCCGGTGCGACAGCAGTGCCAGAGACCGGGGATCATCGCTGTGATCGTGCCTTCGGAAATCAGCAGAGCGCACCATCCCCCTGTCAGGCCTTAGCAGAGGAGTTCCCTGCGGTGTCGCAGAACCGATCCCCTGCTGGCGGCTGTGCCGGAGGTCACGCGTTGTTCGCGAAAAACAGAACATCCCGGCTGTTCGGGAGAGACCGTCCCGATCCTGCGGGCGCCGGGAGGAGTCCTGCAGGATTATCGAAGAACCGACCTCCCTCTTTTTCGGGAATATCGACGTTCAGCACGGCAGGCAGCCCTCTGCGCCCCTCTCTGGAGGTGCAGGACCATATCGCTTGCGACAGATCGAAACCCAAGAGCACGTGAGATCCCTCGATCGCAGTACAGGCGCCTTCCGACGCAGGGGGTAAGAAGAGGATCAAGAGACGGGCCTTGTCTGGGCCGCATAGGCCGGGCCGGGGGTACGTGGGCTCCGGTTCCCATGTCCGGGCAGGTTCGGGCTCCGGCGGCAGCGTCTGCCGTGATTCCCGGAGGTATATGGTCAGCATCTCCGCCTTTTCCGCACTCGCATCCACGTACTCGATGTATGGCTCGTATCCTGTGTTGAACACCTCGATTTTATGCGATCCGCCCGCGACCTCCACGAGAAAGCTGCCCCGGTGTCTCCCCCCGATACTCGCCGTCAACGTACACGGACGAGCCCGCGGGACAGAGCAGTATGTCCCGGAGTGCGCGGTCGGATGGGGCGCTGTACGCTGAGCCCGATGCGCAACTGCTGGAGGTGCCGCCATTCGAATCCTCGAAGAGCTCGTCGATGCACCCCGCAGTCAGTACCGCACCAGACCGGAGGAGGAGCGCCGTTATCGGAGCGAGACGAAGGGCGCCCCGGTTATCGAACATACTCCGTATTTCTGCTTCAATTGTAAAATTCCTGCTATTTTCCGTTTCACATGAGGTATCCCGCAGGAACGCACCTCCCGGACCGCCTCTGGTTCTCACCCGCCGATGCTGCCGGGAGTGGGAGAGTGCAGGTCCGAGTGCACGGCGGCGCCCGGCGTATCTATGCCGCTGCTCCCCTCCGAGATCCCGGGAGATTTCGGAACCTTGGATGGCAGGAGGCGTTCCCGGCCGTACGCAGGATGCAGAATGTTTCTCGTCCGCCCCGGAGGGTCCGCTTTTCTCCTACCGAAAACCTATAACTGATCGGACTGCGAAAATTGTTCCACGCGAAATGAACGGAACAGCCTCGTCGAACAACGGTAACTCCCCTGCCCGCGAAGCGAACGGGCGGGCAGTCTCGAGCCCCGGAGCGGCCGGCGGCGTGTCGTGATCCCCATGGGCACAGAGGGCATCTACGCGATCAGCCTCACCACCAAGAACCACCCCGGCGTGTTGCGGGACATCGCGGCGGTGGTGGCAGCCCACGGCGCCAACATCCAGATGGTGCAGCAGTCCATCCTGGGATCGGGGCCCTGCAGGGGGATGGCCACGCTCTACTTCGAGCTGGAGGACGGCGACCGCGACGGGCTCATCGAGGAGCTCCGCTCGCTCTCCTGCGTGACGGACATCATCACCTACGCACCGTTCTCGCGGATCTTCGGCTCCCGCGTGATCATCATCGGCGGCGGCGCCCAGGTGGCGCAGGTGGCGCTGGGCGCGGTCAACGAGGCGGACCGCCACAACATCCGCGGCGAGCGCATCTCCGTCGATACCATCCCGCTCGTCGGCGAGCGGGACCTGGCGCAGGCGGTCGACGCGGTGGCCCGCCTCCCCCGGGCATCCATCCTGGTCCTCGCCGGGTCCCTCATGGGGGGCGAGATCGCGGAAGCGGTGGAGCGGGTCCGCGAGGCGGGCATCCCGGTGATCGCCCTGAAGATGGCCGGCAGCGTCCCCCGCCACGCGGATCTGGTGGTCACCGACCCCATCCAGGCCGGGGTGTTCGCCGTCATGCACGTGAGTCAGAAGGCCGTCTTCGACATCGACCGCGTCCGCGGTCTGGAGTTCTGATGGACATCATCCGCGAGG
This sequence comes from Methanomicrobiales archaeon, assembly GCA_030019205.1. Taxonomy (NCBI): domain Archaea; kingdom Methanobacteriati; phylum Methanobacteriota; class Methanomicrobia; order Methanomicrobiales; species Methanomicrobiales archaeon. The sequence continues at coordinate 108,617 of JASEFH010000007.1, read as the reverse complement.
CGGTGCGGGTGCTGCAGCGGGACGGGCTCGTCGTCTACCCCACCGACACCATCTACGGCCTCGGGGGGGACGCGCTCTCCGATGACGCGGTGCTGAAGGTCTTCGAGGCCAAGCAGCGGCCGCACTCCCAGCCCATCTCGGTGGCGGTCTCGGACGTGGACATGCTCTGCGCGATCGCGGTGGTGCCGGACGAGGCGATGGAGTTCATCGAGCGGTTCCTCCCGGGGCCGGTCACGGTGGTGCTGAAGGCGAAGTCCCTGCTGCCGCCCATGCTGACCGGCGGCGGGGAGCGGATCGGGGTCCGCATCCCGGCCCACGAGATCGCTCTCTCCCTGATATCCGCCCTGGACGGCCCCATCACCGCCACCAGCGCGAACCTGCACGGGGAGAAGGACCCGGCCACCCCGGCCGAGGTGCGCGTGCCCCACGATCTCCTCATCGACGGGGGCAGGCTGCCGGGGACGCCGTCGACGGTGGTGGATCTGGTGCAGTGGAAGGTGCTCCGCCCGGGGGAGCGCGTGCGCGAGGTGATCGCCTGCCTGGCTGCACGGGGAGCGAGATGACGGAGCCCATCCGCCTGCGGGACTTCATCCAGGACCGGGACGGCTGGCTCTACTCGGTCTCCACCTACGACAACGACGAGAAGGTGGGCTGCATCCTCCGCTACGCCCCCGATCCCGCGGGGGAGCGGGTCGCCCTCGACGGGACGCGCTACCACAAGTTCGACTTCGAGGAGGGGTTCGAATGGATCCGGCGGCACAAACCCTGGTACAGCAACGTGATCCTGCGGGTGCCGCGCCGGGACGTGCGGCGGGTGTACCGTCCCGAGCGGGAGATCGACGCGATCGCGAACCGCAACTGGCGGGTGAGGCGGCTGCGGGAGATCCTGGATCTCCCGCCCGGCACGCTCGGATGCACCGGCTCCCTCCTCCTGGGTCTCGAGACCGAGACGTCCGACATCGATCTGGTGGTCTACGGCCCGTCCTTCTTCCGGGCGCAGGAACGGCTGAAAGAGGCGATCGCGGGCGGGGAAGTGGATGCGCTCTCGGAGGGGATGTGGCGCACCGTCTACGCGAAGCGGCAGCCCGAGATACCGTTTCCGGTCTTCGTCGCCCACGAGCGGCGGAAGTGGAACCGGGGGGTGCTCGGCGGCGCCTACTTCGACCTGCTCTACACCCGCTCGTACGACGAACTCTCCCGCGTCCCGACGGGGAGGGGCGAGGTCCTGGGGAGGCGGACGATCACCGCCACGGTCGCCGACGCCTCGCTCGCCTTCGACAATCCCGCCGTGTACCGCGTGGAGCACCCGGAGATCTCCCGCGTCCTCTCCTTCACCCACACCTACAGCGGCCAGGCGCAGGACGGCGAGGTGATCGAGGCCTGCGGCGTCTGCGAGCGGCACGGGGACGAGCTCTGGCTGGTGATCGGCACGACCCGCACCGCCCGGGGGGAGTACATCGTCTCGAAGACGCTGCTCGAGGGCGCGGGGGCGATCGGCTGATCGGCAGCAAGGTATATACCTGAACGGCCCCGTTTCCTCCCCGGGGTTCATGGATGGCGCACGAGGGCAACACCGAGAAGGCCACATTCGCCGCCGGCTGCTTCTGGGGCGTCGAGATGGCGTTCTGCCGCGTCCCGGGAGTGGTGGAGACTACCGTCGGCTACACGGGCGGGACCGTGGAGAGCCCGACCTACCGCGACGTCTGCACCGGGCTCACGGGCCACGCGGAGGCGGTCCAGGTGATCTACGATCCGCGGCAGGTCAGATACGACGACCTCCTGGAGGTCTTCTGGAGCATCCACGACCCGACCACGCCCGACCGCCAGGGTGCGGACGTCGGGTCGCAGTACCGTTCGGCGATCTTCTACCATACCGAGGAGCAGAAGAGGAGGGCGGAGGCCTCCCGGGACCGCCTCCAGCAGTCCGGGCGGTTCCGGCGCCCGATCGTCACCCAGATCGCGCCGGCGAGGGAGTTCTGGGCGGCCGAGGAGTACCACCAGAAGTACCTGGAGAAGCGCGGGATGAGGAGCTGCCATCTCTGATCGGGGGTCTTCAGAGCAGGTCCGAGAGACGGCGGGCGCCGCCCGCGCAGGGATCGGCGTGCGGGCAGGTTTCGCAGGGTGCGTTCAGGGGGCGTACCGGGATCTCGCCGCTCTCCACGCGGCGTGCCGCCTGGATGGCCCGCACCAGCCTCCGGCGGTCCCGGGGCTGGGGGATGCAGAGGCGGAGCACGCCGCTCGGGATGTACTCGACGTATCCCCCCTCCACCGCAAGGCCCAGGGTCTCGCGGAGGCAGGCGGCGTAGGCGGCGACCCGCAGGCGGTCGCTCGCGTAGACGCCGGCGGCGGGGGCCTCGCTCGACCGCGTGAGGGCAAAGTAGGGCTCTTCCGCAAAGATCTTGTCCACGACCCCGCGGATCCCGAGCGATTCGGAGGTGACGGCGAGATCGGTCTGCACGGGGACCGGCCAGTCCCGCTCGCGGCACCGCTGGACGCAGCCCTCCAGGAAGACCTGCATCGCGGGTTCGATGAGCGGGGCCACCATCCGCACCTCCTTCCAGATCGCCCCGGCGTCCAGCCTGCTTCCCAGGTGGTAGGAGATCTGTTTGCAGACGGTGTACCGCGGGGACTCCGCCCGCGGTGTTCTGCGCTCCAGGTAGAGCCGCAGGGGGCAGGAGCCCGCCGTCACCACGCTGGAGATGCTGATGAGATCCACGCTTCCACGCTCCGGATCACGCCGGGCCGCCCCCTTCCGGCGGGCGCCGCCCGTCTCCGGACCGCCGGAACGTCGTGCCCTGCATGTACGCTAAAGGCTTAATTCCCCGGGGGTAAAATCTTATGCATGCAGCCGTCCACCCGAGAGATCGCCGTCAACGTCCCGCAGGACCTCGATCCCGTCTACAGCAACCGCATCCAGATCGCCTACAAGGAGGACGAGGTCACCTTCATCTTCCTGCACGAGATCCCGGGTCTCAACCAGGCCCGCGCCAAGGCGATCGTCAGCATCAGCCCCCGCCACGCGAAGAACCTCCTCGAGGTGCTGGGGAACAGTCTCCGCGACTACGAGAAGAAGTTCGGCACGATCGAGCCGGCGGGCGATGCCAGGCAGCCTGTCGAGAGCGTCACCATGCGGGGGTATTCGTAACGCGCCCGCGGGTGCGGCAGTTCGGGCAGGACCTGTTCCTCCAGCACTTTTAATATGCCGGAGCGCCCACATTATACGGTACGTGCCGCTGTGGCTCAGCTGGCAGAGCGGCGGTTTCGTAAACCGCAAGTCGGGGGTTCGAATCCCTCCAGCGGCTTCTTTTCGTCATTCTGTTGTAATCTATCGTCTCTCTTGCCTTGCATGCGGCGAACATCGAGCCCATGTTCTATCTCCACCGGCTGGCGATGCCGCAAGGCTCCGCGATGCCAGGGTCAGTCTCTACCTCCTGTGGCTTACGCTCTTTGCGATGGCATACTGCCATCCGCTAGGACGGGTTCTCCTCCAGAATAGTGCTCTTTTCCGCATATTTGACGGGAGGTTTCCGAATCCGAACATGCGATCGGGCGCCCTTGAGGAAGACATCGCCATAATTATTCTGCAGGGCGCACATTTTTCTGAAAGGATCTCGATGGAAATCAGCAGAACGCAGAAGATTGAACACGTATTCGATCGTTTCAGGAATTCAAATCCGGTTCACGAAGGGGTCCTGTTCGTCGAGAGCACGGACGGCGACTTCTCGTACAGCAGAGGATGCGGGGGCAGGGACCTGGATTCCCCCCTGCTCATGGCGAGCGTCACCAAACTCTTCACGACGGCCTGCATCCTGGCCTTGCGGGAGCAGGGGCGGCTATCCCTCGACGACACGGTCGCGAACTATTTCGATCCCGCCGTGCTGCGCGGGCTCCACGTCTATCGGGGCCAGGAGTACTCGTTCGACCTGACCGTGTCCGACCTGCTGCATCAGGTGAGCGGGCTGCCGGACGCGTACGAAGAAGGGGATGGCAGCCTGAAGAGCCGGCTCGTTCGCGAGGACTTTTCGATCACCTTCGAGGAGCTCGTGGCGGAGACGAAGAGACGGAGACCGCATTTTGCACCGCGAACCCGGCGGCGGGCCCACTATGCCGATATCAACTTCGACATGCTCGGCGAGATCGTCGAGACCGTGACCGCCCTGCCGCTGGCGGAGGTCTTCCGCCAGTTCGTATGCGAACCCCTGGGGCTGAAGAGCACGTACCTCCCCGCATGCGAGAACGACTCTGTTCCGGATATCTGCTGCAACGATACCGCGATCCGCCGCCCGAAGTTTGTCAGGAGCAGCCGGGCGAGCGGGGGATGCATCACCACCGCCCGCGACCTGATGGCGTTCGTCAAGGGCTTCTTCGGCGGCAGGCTCTTCGATGGGGCCGTATTCGATACGCTGTCCGCATCGAACCGGCTGCAGGCCTCGAGGGGGCCGATCCACTACGGCAGCGGGTACATGCGAATTCCCCTTGAGGGGCTGGCGACTCTCTTCCTGGGACGGGGCGAGCTGATCGGCCACTCGGGCTCGACGGGTTCGTTCGCGTTCTACTATCCCCTGAAAGAACTGTTCTTTGTGGGGGACCTGAACCAGATGGGCAACGCCGCCCTCCCTGTTCGGCTGTCCCTGCGGCTCGCGATGCTGGCGAGAAGCTGGTGAGGGGGAAAACCGGAAAAACACTATAGGAGACCCGGAAACTGTTCGGGCTCGTACTCGAACCGCTCCATCCTGAGCGCGACGACGAGCCGTGACAGTGGGATCTCGATAGGGAGATCGTTCATACCGACGATGTTCCGGACCTCCGGTGTCGTCGCGAGCGAGGGGTCGATGAGGGGCGAGATAAGCGCGAGGACCTCCCGATAGGAGGCATCGACCTCGTCGAGGGTTGCGAGGCCGTAGATGATGTACTTCCCGCTCCTGTAGATGGTGGCCTTGCCTCGGGAGAAGAGGGTATAGGCACCGCAGCAGTCCTGGGACTGTAAGGGGGAATCTTCTGTGCCCTGAGTGGTCCCTCCCACAGGGTCATCCCTGCAAGCGCCGCTACTCTCCCGGAAGAGAAGAAGGCGGAAGAAATCGGGAAACACTGATATGCGGGGTCTAAATCGCCATAGGCTCAATATAGAACAACGAAAGGCCAAACAAAAAGCGGAGATATTATAGAATGGGCGGGCAATAGGATACTATTGTATTCTGAGCAGGCCACCCGCTTTCGTGAACATATCCTTGCTCCTCCATAACCTGCGACTTGCTCGGATCCGCGTAGGCGAGGTGGACATCCAGGAAGCAATCGGGATCGATCCGGACCGAGGAACAGCTTCGGGAGGGAAGAAGCATGGAAGCACGGAACAGAAAACTGGATGAGTGGTATAGCAAGATAAAACATGGCCAGACTAAGTTACCGCGGTTCCAGCGATTCGAAGCATGGGACCGGCAGCGCATCTGCAGCCTGGTGGAGACGGTCATTCATAACCTTCCCCTGGGCATTACACTCGTTCTGGAAGTAGGGGACAACGAGAAGTTCATCTCCCGGTACCTCATGACCGCTCCCAGAACGGATGGTCGCGTCTATGAGCACCTGCTTGACGGTCAACAGCGTCTTACGGCACTCTGGCGGGTTTTTCACAACAATTACGAGAATGAGACCTATTTCATCTATCTCAGAGAATTCGACCGTTTTGATGGAGATTCGAAACGCGAGGATCTTACCGTGTTCTGTCGAAGCCGTTACTACCGGGAGAACGGTGAACGCTATCCGCTCTGGTGTGACGACCCGGCACAGTGTCTTGAGCGTGGCATGATCCCTACCAACCTCATGCGGCCGGAAGACATCCAGAACGAGATCGATGAGTGGATTGAGGCGGCAACAAAGCCACTGGAGCCTGCTGGAGAGAAAGAGGAACTGCTCAGATTCTTTGAATATAAGAAACGGGTCAGCGACCGGATCAAGGACTTTCGTTCGATCATCGCCAACTATAAGCTCCCCTACCTCTCGCTCCCCCTCCCAAACCGACAAAACCGTTGCCCTGAACGTCTTCATCAACATGAATACCAACAGCAAACCGCTCTCACAGTACGACATCATCGTCGCGGAAGTGGAGAGTGTCATGGGGCAGTCCCTCCACGATCTGGAGACGGGACTCAATAAAAAATATCCGGAAATCGTCCGGTATTCGCCGCTTTCAGACCAGATCCTTACCACCTCCGCTCTCCTCCAGGGTCACCTCCCGAACCAGCGGGGGGCCTGGGACATGGACAAGACCCAGATGGTGAAAAACTGGGAACCGATGGCGTACAGTCTGCATCGCATGGCTGCATTCCTGAAAGGTGAAGGCATCTTCGACAGAGAACGCCTGCCGACCAACGCCGTGCTCGCCGTCATTGCCGCCCTGTATGCGTTTATCCCTGAATCCGGCGACAAGCGAGGGCAGGATGAACTCCTGCTGAAGAGGTATCTCTGGTACGCCTTCTTCACCGACCGCTACGAAAACGCAGCCGCCACTCGTGCATTTGCCGATTTCACCCGGCTGAAACAGATCATCACCGGCGAGCGCAAACCTGACGGTTCCCCCTATGGCATTAACGATGTCCCGATCTTTGCCGAGCATGACTTTGCGGAAGTGGAAGAACTCATGACCGCTGAATGGCCAAAAAGGGCGACCATCCGTGGCCGCGGCATACTGGCCGTCGCCTGTCGACCGGGAGCCCTCGACTTCGCAACCGGAGAACGCCTCGATGCGGAAACCATAAAAAAACGGCACTATCACCATATCTATCCCGATGCACTGCTGAAAGAGGGCGGGATTCCCGGTTATCTCGCTCTGAACTGCGCACTCATCGAGGATACGACGAATATGAACATCGGCCGGAAAGATCCGCTCCAGTACCTCAAGGACCGGTATGCCTGGACATCGGAGACCATTGTCCGCGAGCGGCTGCAGTCGCATCTCATCCCCATCCGTGAGCTCGCCAACGGCGGCTACGAAGGTCTTGAGGAGTCTGAGAAGAACAAGAAGTTGAAGGCCGACTTTGAAGCGTTCCTCCGCGCCCGTGCGGAGTTGATCCTCCGGGCCGCACGGCACCTTGCCGAAGGCAGGCAGCTTTCTGCCGGTGAGATCTACGGTGAATGAACCTGACGGCATCCCGGAAACCGTTGCGGGGGCGGATTCAGCACGGGTGTCGGTCGGGAGTCTCTGCCCCGGAGATTCCCGACCGAGCGCCGTCGCTCTATTCTCCGTTTAGTTCGCCTCGTAACTCTGCAGGATCAGGGGTTTTGCTTTCTCCAGGTCTTCATCGGAGCGGATCAGTATCTCCCGGTCTCCGGTGCCGTAATGGCCGATCTCTCGCACATCCCGGGTAAATCCCGGCTCGATTTCAACCGCATCTGGATCGACCTTCACCCAGACGACAATCTCTCTTTTCTGGACGCCTATGGTCATACAGGCAAAGTTCTTGATCCGCTTGAAGGCTACATAGAACTTGAGCACCTTCGTCTGGACGTCGTCCCCGAGCGCCTCGATGTAGGCCTTCAACGCCTCGACGCGGTCCCGCAGAACCAGATCCGCACGTTCAAGGTTTTCAGAGAATGACGGCGCAGCGCGTGTCGGTCTCGGCCCGGTGCCCTCACCGGATTTTGCGGTAGTACTCAGGGCAGTAGCGGCGTTCTGTGCAGTGGTCGCGTTCACGAGTTCGAACAGCAGGAGGTTGTCGTCGAACTTCCGGTAGCGGACGAGCTCGATATTGCGGTTGATCTGCTGGACGGCATGAACATCGTATTTCGTAAAGTCGCCGGCGATGCAGAGGAGCCGTGGGGTGCTCCAGTCCAACTTCTCTTCGTAGTCTTTGCCCAGTTTCTTGAGAACCATCAACTCGAATTCGCCTTTATGATCGAGGAGCCAGTCCAGGTAGTAGAGGTCCTGGTTGATGACGTTTTCATTGATGGCCCGCTTGTATTCGATGATGACTGGAAAACCGTTCTCATCGATCCCCAGGGTATCGATGCGGCCACCGTGCGTCTTTCCGGTGGGATATTCGCTCTCAAGGAACGTGATCCCGAGTAGGTGCTCCAGGTTCTTCTCGATGTAGACCTGGAGGGATTTCTCGAGTGCGACAGAAGATCCCTTGAGTTCGCGGGCTTCCGGCCCGTCTATGCGAAAGATACGGATGTCTCCCATGGGCTCACTCCCGCAGGTACCTCCCCCCGACCGGCACGAACCGTTTTGGTTTCTTGACCGTAGCGTACTCCCGGATATCCTCGAGTTCGAGCGCCATCCAGTCCCTCTTCCTGCCCTCTCCCTTCCTTACCCGGACCCCCTGCCAGCGCTCCTGGCTCCCGACGTAGGCTTTTGTCTCCTCTTTTGTCAGGAAGATCGCGTCGCCGAAGGTCTCGAAGAACGCGAGAGGGTCTTCTGAGATGACGATCCGCCTGATCGTCGCCTCCCCGACGCAGCCGGTATCCTCGTGGGACTGGTAGAAGACGAGTCTCATGCCCGGCTTGAGTTCTTTAAAGACGGTGGCGGGTTTGATGAAGACGGTCTTGCCGTCCTTGAAGAACCGGGGCATGAGGTGTTTGGGGACCGGGAAGGCGACGCCGGTGATCGCGGGCATCGGTTATGCCTCCACTCCGGCTCGCTTGAGGATGAGCCGGTAGTCCTCCTCCGGGATCTCGCGCATGGCTATCCTGAGGTGGCCGCTCCACGTCGTCTTGTTCGTGATGAATTTTAGGTCCTTGATCAGCGGCTTGAACTCGAGGGGTTCTTGAAAAACTGCGACCGGCCGGACCTTCATGCGGTAGGGGAAGACCTCGTCCCCCATATGCTTCGGGGTGACGAAGAGGCGGGAGTGGTCCTCGTAGGGCTCGGAGATGACTTCGTAGGCGCCTGTTATCGCGGAAGGGAGGATGGTGTCGCCCTCCTTCTCCTGCCGGACGTAGACAAGGATGGTATCGCCGGGCTTTACCCGGTGCATGAGGTTTTTATTCCGCTTGGGTACTCCCCAGATCTGCTTCACATCGAGGATCTTCCAGTTATCCCGGTTGGAGGAGGCAATCCCGTTGGTCGTACAAAGGGAATTCAAATGCTCGTATAAAAAACCTTTTGAAGCCATTGGATAATTGTATCTTCTGGAAAAGAGGAGATCTCTAATAACAATCCCGCGATAATAACCTGGAACTTGGGGGGCATAGCCACGGTAATACTTACGCTCCAACAACTCGAATCTCACCTCTATGACTGCCTGGCCGCCGGGCTGGAGCGTTATCTGACCCAATCGCGTTAGGAACTCATGGCGATCTACGAGAACTGGTGAGATAAGTATCGGGTGACCGCCCCCGATATCGAGGCGGAGCGGGACGCGGCGAAGGAACGTCTGGATGGCTACTTGCGGGAGCTCGGGTATGGTGCGGGAGAGGGAGTCTGATGGAAGTGATTGGCGATGAGTAAAGACTTCTTTGATCTGGCGTCGTTGCAGGAGGGCTATGACGTCGAGTTGAAGACTGCACGGGGGAAGAACGGCAAGGGAGAACTCCCTGGCTCATTCTGGGAGACGTACTCTGCGATGGCGAATACAGAAGGCGGTTATATTATCCTCGGCGCGGAAGGAACCCGGAATGGCGTTGTCTTCCACGATCTGCCCGATAGCCAGAAGATCATACAGGACATCTGGAATTCACTGAATAACCCAAATAAGGCGAGTGTCAACCTCCTCCAGAACCGGGACATTGCACCGGTCCAAGTCGAGGGGAAGACAGTGATCCTTGTTCGGATCCCTCAAGCTTCACGGAAGCAGCGCCCGGTATACATCGGGCAGAATCCCTTAATGGGGACATACCGGCGCAATAACGAGGGTGATTACCTGTGTCCGCCCGACCTTGTGAAGCAGATGCTTGGCGAGCAGGTGAATGACACCCGCGATGCTGTTATCTTGGAACACTACGGTCTAGACGATCTTGATAAAGAATCTTTTCGAATCTACCGGCAGCAGTTCTCCAATCGCAAGCCGGATCACCCGTTCAACGAGTGCAACGACCTGGAGTTCCTCCGGCAGATCGGTGGATGGGCACGGGATCGACAGACGGGAAAGGAAGGGCTCACGCTCGCAGGGTTGCTGATGTTCGGGAAGTTCCGATCGATCCTCGATGCTGTTCCCACCTACATCGTGGACTACCAGGAGCGGGAGACGCCCGAAACCCGCTGGGTTGATCGGGTCACACTCGATGGGTCGTGGTCGGGGAATCTATATGATTTTTACCGCATCGTCATGAAGCGACTCTCAAGCGACTTGAAAGTGCCTTTTCAGCTGAAAGGCGACGAAAGAGTCGAAGAGACTCCGGTCCACGAGGCCTTGCGTGAGGCGCTGGTAAATACTCTGATTCATGCTGATTATTCGGGTAGTTGCTCAATTCTTGTCGTGAAACGCCCCGATCTGTTCGGGTTTCGGAACCCGGGCCTGATGAGGGTGCCAAAAGCCGAAGCAATAAGGGGCGGTGTTAGCGATTGCCGGAATCGGAACCTCCAGAAGATGTTTCAGTTGATCGGTCTTGGCGAGCAAGCGGGATCGGGATTCCTGAAGATCTACCGGAACTGGCAGCTCCAGCACTGGCGCGAACCGGTGCTTGAAGAGCGGTATGAGAGTAATCAGACGATCTTCATCCTCAAAATGATCAGCCTTGTGCCGACGGAGGCTGTCGAGGACCTGAAGGCCGAGCTCGGCGAATCGTTCAGTAAACTTGGTGAGATCGAGCGGCTGGCTCTCCTGACCGCCCACTGTGAGGGATGCGTGAACCACGGGAGGTTGAAGGAGGTGACGAAAGCACACCCTCACGACATCACCGTTGCTCTCCACGGTCTGGTCGAAAAAGGACTGCTGATAAGCGAGGGTTCGGGCAGAAACACCTTCTACTACCGGCCAGGTCGCCACCCGATGGGAGATGAAATGTTCGGAGCCGGGGGAGGTTGTTTAAAGTCGAACTCCGAACATTTGGTCGAGAGCTCCGAACATTATGCCGCAAACTCCGAACATTTGCCGAGGTACTCCGAACATTTGGATACATTGCGTGAGATTGCGGAACCGGTCAGATCTCTGCGGAAAGCGCCCAGAGAAGTCGTTGAAGCAACAATACTCCAGCTCTGCAAGGAGGATTACCTGACCCTCGATGACCTGGCGGATCTGCTGAACCGCGGGAAGGACTCGCTCCGGAACCACTATATCAATCCTATGCTGGAAGACGGCAGAATTGAGGCGAAATACAAGAATATCCGCAATCATCCCCGCCAGGGGTATCGGACAGCGCCTGGGATGGAGATTGGAGGGAATCTATGAGAGCGCAACGGGCGGTGCTGGCCGCGATTCTGCCGATGCAAACGCCCTTCGCCGGTGAGCGCCCGGGAATGGGACGGCCGGGTATTTACCTGCAGGAGGCTGGATATGGTGCGTGAGGGCTACAAGGAGACGGATAGCGGGGAGATCCCGGGGGAGTGGGAGATTATATTACTAAATGATTTACTTGAACTGGCAAGCCAGATTATTCCAGAGAAAACCCCGAATCGAATCTTTAAGTACATGGGAGGATTTCGAATAACCTCCCCTTCAACCGCAAGAGCTTTACCTGCGCACGACGCATACGTGAGTAATGGACTCACTCACCGATTTTGCCCTGAACGAGGAGTACAAACGCATCCAGAGACTCGGGGATAAGCTCTCTGACCTCGCATCTCTGATCGACGGGGAGGCCTTCCGGCCGGTGATCGGCCAGCTGTACATCAATGACCAGGGCCAGGGCGGACAGCCCAAAATGGACGTTATTCTCATGATGAAGCTGCTCGTGCTCCCGTCCCTCTACGGGCTTTCTGATCCGGAACTGGAGCGCCAGGCGAACGACCGGATCTCCTTTCGGAAGTTCCTGGGATTCCCGGAGACGATCCCGGATCACACCACCGTCTGGTACTTCCGGGAGCGGCTGATCGAGACCGGGAAGGAGAAGGCGATCTGGGAGGAACTCCAGCGGCAGCTGGACGAGAAAGGCCTACAGATCCGGCGCGGGGTGATCCAGGATGCGACCTTCATCACGGCCGATCCGGGCCAAGCCTTTGCGGATACGCTCCGGGGAGACGAGGCGAAGACCCGGCGGAGCCAGGACGGTACCTGGGCGAAGAAGGGGAAGAAGTCCTTGTTCGGGTTCAAACTCCCCATCCTGATGGACAGAGACCACCAGCTCATCCGACGGGTGGAGACGACCCCCGCCGCTCTCCATGACAGCCAGGTCGACCTCTCCCAGAAAGGGGAGACCGTCTACCGGGATGCCGGCAATTTCGGGGTGATACCGCAGGCATCCCTGGACAAGACCCTGCACCGGGCGGTCCGGGGGCATCCGCTCTCCATCCCGGAGAACCGAAGGAACCGGGCGATCCGCCGGACCCGGTCACTCGTGGACCGGCCGTTCGCCGTGATCGAGCGGGTGTTCCAGGGCGGACATGTCCTGGTCACCACCGGCGCCCGGGTCCCTCTCAAGAATCTCTTCTCCTGTCTTGCGTTCAACCTGACGCAGCTCCGTACGATCCATCGACACCCGTCCGAGCGGTAGCGATCGAAGACAGCCGGAAAATTCCTTCCCATCAAAGGAGCTCAGGAGAAAGAGGAGACACGGTTGAGGAAACAGGGGGATAGTGAGAGATCCGGTAGATTGAAGTGATAGATAATCGAAATCCTCTGAAATATGTATTCTGCAAGTTTGGTAATTGCTCATTGCTCTTCCTTTGCACAAAGAGGCAAGGAGCCCTGTGCCATAGATCTTTCGGTAGAAGAGATCCTCTCTGGTATGGTTCCAACAGAGCCGATTAGGGGGGGTCCTTTTCCCCTTTATATGCTCCACCCCGTGTTCACGGAAACTGGGATCACCATCGCCAACGCAATCATGAAGTCGCCTTAAAACCGATATTTCCCCGATCCGGCTCTGATCTACGATCCCGACCCCCCGAAAAAGGGGCCATTAAAGGGGATTTCGATTATGTTGGCCTTATTTCCGAAAATGAGCAATTTAAGGGCTCTTCTCGAGCCCCTCAGGAGGGGATTGCAGCCCGTCATGACAGTCGGGGTGATGTGGACATCGTCTACCCCCAGAAGAGCCCCTCCAAACGTGCCTGAGGGGCTTCGGAAAAATGGCCGAAATTATCGGCTATTCACCCAAAAAAATGAGCATTATGGCCTTTAATTAATCCCAGCATATACTGCTGCCAGAGGATATCATCTGCAGATTCAGGATACCTGTGGTCCAGCTTACCTTATTCCAACCAGGCATCAGAAGCAGATCCTGACCGGCGATCCGTGAAGATATGGATGGACGCAGTACACAGAATGACCGGTTCCAGATTAATCGTAAAATCCGATGAAGTTGAGAACTACCGTTATTTAAGAAGATAAATACAAATACAATACTGATTGAGGGATCTCCCGGTGACGCTATTTAAAGTGAGGGATCCGATATATGGATTTATCCCGTTCAGTAGCTGGGAGAAGGAGATCATTAACCACCCCGTTTTCCAGCGGCTTAGGAGAATCAAACAGTTATCCTTCACGGAGATGGTCTATCCCGGAGCAGTGCACACCAGGTTTGAACACTCTCTTGGTGTCATGCACCTGGCTACCAAGATGTATGATGCGATTCTTGAAAATGATCTGAATAAGCGTGTTTTATCTGACCAATTGTGTTACGAGGAGAGCGGTCTCAAGAGAGATCGACAGCTTGTCAGACTCGCTTCTCTACTTCACGACGTCGGCCATGCACCGTTCTCTCATACCTCCGAATCGATCCTGAAAATAAATCCAAAAATCCAAAGCCATATAAACATGAGGATTATACCGTTGCGATTATCAAAGGACCGTTGCGGGAAGTCATCGAAGAGCACCGTACGAATCGGATGAATTTTAATATCTCGGCTGACGACCTGGCGGACTTCATAGAAGGAAATCCAAAAAATCTGGGCAAGAGGGTCTTCTGGAAGATACTCATATCAAGTCAGCTCGACGCGGATCGAGGCGATTATCTTCTGCGGGATTCTCTTCACATCGGCGTGAAGTACGGCGTGTACGACCTCGAAAGGCTTCTTGTAAGCGTCGCTCTCGGAATCGATCCTGAGAGCGAGGATGTCACCCTGGGTATACGCGAAGGGGGGCGTTATGTTGCAGAAGCCCTGATAATCGCCAGATATCAGATGTTCTCTCAAGTTTATTTCCATAAGACCCGCAGGGCTTTCGATAAAATGTATCAGGAAGCCATAGTCTCGAAGAGCAACATACTGCCGTCTCCAGAAGGCGAAGAACTGACCAAATTCTTGAAACTGGACGATTATGAGATGTGGCAGTGGTTGAAGAACAGCGATGATAACTACTGGTGTAGATCCATAAAGACAAGGGATCACATCCGAAGGATCCGCGAGATCAGGGGTATTCCCACGCCAGAAGACGATGAAAAACTGAGCTCATGGATGAAGATACTGGACGATGAAGGGATCTGGTACTGGGTAGATGAATCTCCCAGAGTCTGGTACGACACGAACAGGCATGAGAAGGGCAACAAAGAGATCATGATCGTTACAAAGGATCAATCCACGAGCCCACTTTCGGAACGCTCGCCGATAGTTAAAAATATTGGCGATGTTAGGCAGATCAGACTGTACGTCAAACCCGAAGACAGAGAGCGGGCGGAAAAGATGGTGTGAATCAGAGGGGAGAATTGTGTCTGGAAGCATGTTTGAGGGAACGGCTCTTGTCGAGTACATCGTCAGAAAATTGCATGAGAAGGATCCCCATAAACAGATTGGCAAGACGATCGTTCAAAAAATTGGATATCTGTTGACCCGGCAACTCGATTCAGGTTTTAATTATTCAATGTACCACTATGGCCCCTATTCTGGCGAGGTTGCCAGTGAATTGGAGTTGGCCAGTGAGATTGGTCTTGTCACCATTCGCTGGGAGCAGGATAAGGGCTACTTCATCGAACCTGGGAGAATCAGCTACGAGCATGTTCTCGATGCCCCGATGAAAGATAAGATCAACGCTATCGTTGCGAAATACGGTCACTACAACGCACTCACTCTATCGATAATCGCAACGGCACTCTATGTCAAGGACAACTTTGATGTTAGCAATGACGATGAGTTAGTGGAAGTCGTCGCTTCTCTCAAGCCCCAGCACGATAAAATCTGGATAAAGCAGACGTTAAAAGATGCACATGTACTATAGAGGGTAGAATACATTTCATCCCTGCAAAATTCTTTTAATTATAAGGCCATCCCGAATCTCTCCAGATTATGTCCCGATACGCGACATCGTTCACCTGCAGTGAACGAACAGCAAGACTCGATCTCAAGGAGCTGGTCCCACTGGGAATCAAAGAGGACATCCCAAAATTATAAGACCCTTGAGCATCCTAGGGCCGGGGCATGGCGTTTCAGGAAATCGACGACGATCTCTGGGAGATTATCCGGAAGCATCTCCCTCCCCAGAAACCGCATGTTGGTCGTCCCCGGTGCGACCCCCGGCAGCTCCTGAACGGCATCTTGTATGTCCTGACCACGGGGTGTGCCTGGAACGATGTCCCTGAGCAGTACGGCACAAAATCGACGGTCCATCGGTATCATCTCGAACTCTGCGAGAAGGGCGTGTATCAGGCGATCTTCCTCGACCTGCTGCAGTCCGGCTATGATATCCAGAAGCTCGATCTCATCCACGGTATCACCGATACCAAGGCGATTCCCGCGAAAAAGGGGGAAACATCGGCTTTGATGGCTACAAGAAAGTAAAGGGAACCAAACTGAGCGCCCCGGTCGATCAGCAAGGACTTCCCATCACCTGTCTGATTGCACCGGCGAACATCCATGATTCTCGTCTCTTTGAGCCTACGGTGGCTCAATTCGAGATTCCCGGGACCACCGAGAAGCCGGCTGTCATCTCCGCGGATGCGGCGTACGATTCCCAGGAGATCCGTCACTATACGAGAAAACGCGGCATCAGGAGTAACATCCCTCTAAATCCTCGACGTCGGACCCATCCGAAGCGAGGACGACCGATCTGGTTTGACCGCGATCTCTATCGGAAACGAGGAGCAATAGAACGATTCTTTAGCTGGATCGAGGCATTCAAGAAGCTGGTTCCCCGCTACGAACGCTATGAACACTCATTCCTGGGACTCATATATCCTGCCTGTGCCCGGATCCTCTGGAGAGTTTTTGGTTGACTTCAATGATATTGAGAACCACGAATTATAATACAACTGATTCGTAAGGATGGTTCTGATTACAGACCTACACGTTTCCTGAAATTTCAAATTGCTTTCAGCATCCGGATTATTCCCTCTGCAATGCCTTCCGCCATGAGAGGGGGAACCGCATTGCCCACCTGTGCATACTGAGATGTTCTGGAGCCTTCAAAGATATAGTTATCAGGAAAAGATTGTATCCTTGCTGCCTCTCTTACTGTGAGTGATCGGGCCTGTTCAAGAGCGGGATGGATGTAATAGTGTCCGTCCTTGGCAAGATGAGCCACAATTGAATGGGAAAGACCATTGCCATCGACCACTTTAAATCTATCAAGGAATGAAGACTGATTGTTATGGGTTTTCAGGTTCTCCGGAAGTTCAGAATATTTCAATCGTCGTCCAGTATCAGTCCACTTCTTTATAGCAATCCTGTATATTTCTCTATCGCGTTCGTTTGTCGCTTTGGCGATGTGATTTCGCACACATTTTTCATCTGTTCTGATCCTGAACTCACGAAGATATTTTGACGGTCGTCCGACCCTGTAGTTCTGCGGACCATCAGATCCCATTTCTGGTTCGAGTGCCGGTAAATCGTTCAGAATATCGAAAACCTTGTATTTACTGGATATATTCGGAAATTCGGGATACTGGAGATCATGTTCCTTCTTCCAACCGATGAAGATTATTCGGGATCTGTTCTGTAAAACTCCAAAGTGTCGAGCATTCAGCATCCTAGGGCTGGATTCGATAAAGTAACCCAGATCATCAATTCGTCTTTTCAGATCAGAGAATATTTCACCATTTCGAGCACTAATGATGCCCGGGACGTTCTCAAACAGGAATATTTCGGGTGTGAATTTTCGTATAAATTCTAGGTAATGGATGTACAGATAATTTCGCTGGTCATGCTTCATTTTGCCAGGATCTCTGCTCCGACCGATAACCGAATATGCCTGACAGGGAGGTCCTCCAATAATTACATCAATTTTTTTAGCATCATGGTGACGCATTTCGCTCTGTACATTCTGAATAATCTGATCCTCGGTCTCTGCAGATATCTTCCTGTTGATAATACTGGTATGCTTTATGTTCAGATTCTGGCATTCATTCACAAATTCATCACGGGATATGTCACCGATATAGTAATCCTGATAGATCTCGCTATGACCGATGCGGTTCAGGGCATGGAAAAGAACGCGGGTCTCCAATGTCCTTGCAGCATAAGCATCCATCTCAACATGAGCGATGATGTCAAAGTTGTGACGAAGAAAACCTTCCGTCAGACCTCCTGCACCTGCAAATAAGTCCAGCACGGTATAAGGGGTTCCCATGTTAACTTTTCACCGGTTCGCGTGATTGCTACTGAGATTCTGCCTTATAGAATATTTATCAGCAGGAAATTATACTTTACTTTATCAAATGCAATTTAAAGTGTTCATCGGATTGAGAACCAGCACCTCCTGTAATTTTTCATAAAGGTACCATCTTCGGTTTTCACACTAAGATCGAATGTTTTAATTGCCTCAATAGTGATCCTCTTTCAAGGGATAGTGTATGAATAATCCTGCAATATCTCCCCCCGAATGGAGGTTTAAACCCCGTGACAGGGGAGAGAAACTGGTGGACCCAACCCAGGCCCAGTTCTTTACCACCGAAGCTCTGGGAGGGTTA
Source organism: Methanomicrobiales archaeon (assembly GCA_030019205.1). Classification (NCBI taxonomy): domain Archaea; kingdom Methanobacteriati; phylum Methanobacteriota; class Methanomicrobia; order Methanomicrobiales; species Methanomicrobiales archaeon. The sequence continues at coordinate 90,692 of JASEFH010000007.1, read as the reverse complement.
TCAAGGGCACTCATCAGAGAGAGTGCACAGAATTCACTGGATGCCAGGATCAAGACCTATGATAGACCTGTTCGTATTCGGTTCGCATTATCAATCAGAAATAATGGCCCAACCCCGGCACAGCATGATGAATTTATACATGGATTATCAGGTCATTTATATGCCAGAGATAATGGATTAAAGGAATGCCCCGATCTGACAGGACCGATGCCATATCTTGTTATTGAGGATTTCGGGACAATAGGTCTTGAGGGTGATCCTCTCGAAGATTTTGTCGAGAAAGGCGCGGGAGGAGATCACAATTTCTTTTTTTTCTGGAGGAACTATGGCAGATCCGGGAAATCTGAGGGTGTGATTGGACGATGGGGACTGGGTAAGACAGTATATCCTGCATCTTCCCGAATTAATACATTCTTTGGTCTTACTGTACGTCAAAGTGATGGCAAATCCTATCTGATGGGACAATCTGTTTTGAAGATCCATAGGTTGGATGAGAAGATCTACAATCCCTACGGAGACTTCGGATGTTTCAAAAGAGACTCTGGCGAGGAGTATTTTGCTTTACCGGTGGAAAAATCGGATTATATTGAGCGATTTTGTAACGTCTTTAGATTGGAAAGAGGAAAAAATTCTGGCCTTTCCATTATGATACCCTTTCCGGACAATGAAATTACATATGAGAGTATAATTACAGCCGTTCTGGAGGAATTGTTTTATCCCATAATAGCAGGAATTCTGCAGGTGGATATCTGCAATCAAACCAGTAGTGTCCATTTAGATGGCACAGGAATCAAAGATTTCCTCCAAACTATCAACACGGTAACAATACAAATCGACTGTCCCAAATTTTTAAAATTAATTGACTTCACGGAATGGGCTATTCACCTGCCAGATGAAGAGCATTACATGATTAAACGTCCGGATCCAGGAAGATCTCCAAAATGGAGCGAAGATCTGTTCGATAAAGATTCATTGCCGGATCTTCGAAAGAGACTGGATGCCGGGGAAAGATTGGCTTTTATAGTTCCTCTGATAATACGAAAAAAACAGCACGAACCGGCTCAGAGCCATTTCAAGGTGTATCTGGAACGTGACGATAGCATGGGGTATTCAGAGAGCTATTTTATCCGTCAGGGGTTCCGGATCAAAGGTGTTCCCTCCATACGTTCTAAAGGTATCAGAGGCATGGTTGTGATCGAAGATGGACCTCTCAGTAACATGCTGGGAGATGCTGAAGGTCCGGCACATACCGAATGGCAGAAAGAATCAATGAATTTTAAAGGTAACTACATCTATGGTCCCGGTTACCTGAACTTCGTAAAGGACAGTCTGAAGGAGATTGTCAAGAATATTCTTCGCCCTTCGGAGGAGCTTGATAAAGAATTACTAGAAAATATATTTTCGATTGACCTTCCTCTGAAATCCAGCACGGAAGATAATACCCGTCCCGGGCCGATAAGACCCAGAGGGCGTGATCAAGTGGAGGAAGATTCCCCAACCCCTCCTCCCCCTGTACCCCAGCCAATCCAGGTGGATAAGAGAGCTGGCGGGATTTCAATTAGGCGGAATCAAAATGCAGGTAACCCTCCAGATAAGATAATGGTAAAATTTGCATATGATGTCCGAAAAAAGAATCCGTTTAAAAAATACCATCCTTTTGATTTTGATCTGTCAAAATCTCCGATCCATGTCAAGTCGAAAGGAGTGGTGATTGAGACACAATCGCTGAATAATCTTATTTTCAGGATTGTTGAAGATGACTTCGAAGTAAATGTAGAAGGATTCGATGAACACAGGGATCTAATCGTCCGTATTAAGTCAATTGAGGTGACAGAATGATACGGAGATTTAATTACACCGGCAGATTCAAACTTGAGAGAAGGAGAATACAAATAAGATTGATACCGGAGAATAATAAACCACCCTCTTTTTCAGCGAATATCGATCTCAATGGTCTTAACCTTCCTGAAACAGCTCGGGTATATATAGAGGCTTACGATAAGAACTCATATATGCGATTCGGGTATGGCTCTGTTGCTCATATAGCAGAACCTCCGGTTTCAGATCGGATTCTGTCCGAACTTCAGAGTACGGATGCCATCTCATTTCGTATCAAAGTGGTTGACGAATCTGGAAAACACGGTAAGATACTTGCCATTGCAGATCGTATTGTGACCCGACGGCAGGATGAAAAACCAGTATCCAGAGAGAATCTGCTGTATGTTAGATATGCTGATATCGGAGATGAAATATGGAATCTTGATCTTTCGGATTTTCGGCCCGTACTGCAGCTGAATAACAGGATTGAGGGAATTGGCGAGATGGCACGGAATGAACCTTTCTTTTTCAGCTTGGTCTATCCTGCTGTGGTGAAATTAATTCTGATACAGATACTGATTGTTGATGAGCATGAATTTGATGAGATAGATACAGAAGATTGGAGAAATCTCTGGTTAAAATTCATCAACGATCTCCCTTCTCTGTCCGTCCGATATAATCCCGACCTTGTTTCACTCCCCGATGCAAAACTGGAATGGATTGAAGATGAGGCGGTGCCCGCATTCTGCAAATCGCAACAGGTATTAACACGATTTATACAATCACAGGAGAGTCCTCGATGACCGTACTCAGAGTCTTCAAAGAGCGGGGGATCGAGAAATTTCACGAATATCTGGTAGCGGTTGCCGGAGGCAATCGAGCTTCTCCGGATGATGTATTGCTGTACAGCGATGAATTGTCATCAGAAATCGGTGATAAAATCGAAGTTGAGGCTAAAATATTTTCATCAAAAATGGAAGCAGCCCGATACCTCAGTGCGATTCTTCAGAGACTCAATCTCGAAGATAAATATTATAATATCGGGTTATGGAGCTGGTTATCCGCTTTTTATTTCGACAGTGTCTGCCCGGCAGGACCGAATGGTACAAGGAAAATTGGAAGGGTATACCGATATATCCCTTCGCAGGGTCGCGACTGGAAGCATATTTACCGTCATTTGCTGGCAAATCCTGTGAGAATATATACGTATCATCAGGAATCTGCAAAGATATTGCTTTACGGTCCTTTGTATCAACAGGGTGATTTTATTGAGCAGGTGACATCGAGGCAGGATTTTGCACGTAATAAAGGAATTATTCATGCTCTTGGAGATCTCTATTGGGATCCGGGAAGAAATCTTCCAAAAATAGGATCTTCCAACCGGAAGAAAAAGGGCACATTGAGGCGCTTCATTGATGTTATCCAACAATTTGACCTCACCTATGATCTTTATTCTCTTTCATCGGATGATATTTTAAATCTATTACCTGCCGAGTTTGATGAATGGAAATCATCGCGGGAGACAGAATAATATCTTTATTACTCCATCTTCCGTATGTTTTCTATGAAAGAATGAACCCGCTTCAAGATAAAATTTGCAACAAGTTTTTAATGGACAAATCGAATGAAAAGGATCTCTGGGTTTGCATATGGCAGCGGTGAAATCCAGAATGGCAAATAGAAATCCACGGGGGTTTTCAATATTAAATAATCTGCCTGCGAGAGCTATTATCTCCTTTTTTCGTCGTAGTTCTCCCGTTAGATTCAAACCAAAATATCGATTGATAAACCTGGCAATGTTAGAATCGACCACAGGGTGTGGTTTTCCGTAACATATTGTAATTATTGCACCGGCTATGTAATCTCCAATGCCTGGTATGGATCGAAGTTCTTCAACAGTTTTTGGAAATGTTCCGGAATATTTATCGATGATATATTGTGCTGATTTTTGGATGTGTTGCGATCTCCAGTGCAATCCAAGATGTTTGGTAGCATCTCTAATTTTTATCGGATCAGCCTTAGAAAGAGCATAAACATCCGGATACTTATTGATAAAATCATTGTAAATGGGAACTATCTGATCGGCTCTAGTTCTATGAAGCATGAATTCTGCAATCATAATTTTATACGGATCACGGGTATGTCGCCAAGGGTAGTCCCTGAGATGTTCTTTTCCCCACTGCAGAACCTTGGATTGTAATTCCGGAATCCGATTCATCATTTTTGTTTCATTCTCCATCTGAACCATGCTTAAATGACAGGTCCTTCATCATATGCTTAATCACCCTTGCAAGTTTCGAGGACACCATAGGACTTACAGCATTTGCGACCATCTGGTACCTCATACCCATTCCCATTTTCTCCGGAAACCTGAAATTACTTGGAAACCCCATTATCGCGAGGGCTTCGCGGATCGATATTACTCTGGTTGGGAAACCATCCCTTCCGGCGCAAGGATGCAGGATATAAGTCTTCATGATATTTCCAAAGGAGGGGGAAGATTTTTTATAGGATAGTTTTATCCAGCCATATCTGCCGTCTTCATAATGATCTAAATATTTATCAATTGTTTTTAACTTCGGCCACTCATGGTCCGGAATATCCCCTTCTGGTAGATTTTCATAAATTTTTATCACCTGCTCTATTGTCACAGGTTTCTCTTTCAGACAGGTTAATTTTTCGAAAAACCTATTTGCATCGAATCCAAAGATATTAAAATCCCTGAAACCTACTGTAAATAATCTTTTTCTACTGGTTGCTACGCCATAATCCTGATAATTGATAACCTTTGAGGAGATGCTATACCCTGCTCTATACATCGTTTTTTTGAAATTTTTGTAGATGATATCGCCCTCAAGTGGGGGTACATTTTCCAATAAAAAAACACTTGGTTTAATCCTGAGTATATGAGCGAAAAAATGCTCAAGCAAGGAATAGTCCGGGTGAAAAAAGCCTCTTCTTTTTACGTTAACACTGGACCAAGGACGACAGGGAGGTCCACCAACAATAACTTCATATGAACCATCTATCGATTCAATGGCAAGGTCTTTTTGAATAAATTCTCCTATATCATTGATTAGATATATCTCCCCGGCCCAATCATTAACATCGACCCCTGTAACAGAAAAACCTTCGTTTCGAAATCCCAGCGATAGTCCTCCAGCACCGCAGAAAAGATCAAGGACTTTCATATATTTGTTCTACATCTATTCCTGTTTCATTGAAATTAAAGTTGCCGTTCAAAGGCGTATATTGTTGAAAAGGAATTTTCGGCTACATCAACTAAAATATTATGGTAGTAATTTTTGCAATTCTTGCGAAGAGATATAAGATTACGTATCATCGTATTGATAACAATCTAATTGTGGGCATTCGGAAACTCTTGCTCAAGATACAATTCTGATATGAGTTTTAGCAGCGTTTTACTGATTTTATTGTAGAATTTCATATACTAATACCTGCAATCCTGTATCACGATATGGTGCGTATGGAAACACGACCGACGGGGATGAAGCCAGTGAGAAGTCCGGACAATTTATGACCCCTGTTAAGGACGTAGTGAAATCGGTCATGTGGTCTTCATGAGTATGAAGTGTAGGGATTTATCCCTGCTTCTTCTCGATCCGCGAGCGGTGCATATGGTCCAGCACCCGGTCCCACGTCACAAGGAGACCGGGAATCACAACATAGGCCAGCAACCCGGCTCCAACGAAGATCCCACCAATCAACACCTCGTTCTCCATAGAACATCACTCCCAGGAAAAAGAAAGGGATTGGGAATCCCTTTCAGGCCCGATCCGACACCGTGTCCGTTCGAGGATCTCCACCTTCAGACGAATCGCATCGTCCTGGCAGGAGGTGAGATGCACGGTATCCCGCCCGAAGCTGACAAGATCTCCCCGTTCCCGTCGCGGCAGCGGAGCTGGCAACGACTCAGCCTCGCTGTCCCGCACGGCGGTCCCGCCCATCGCGGTGGCGAGTAGGACATCAGCCAGGATCTCGGTCGCATTGACGTTGAAGGCCGCAACGGTGGGAGGGCGTGCAGTGATGGTGTCGGTGTTCCTTATTGATTATCGTAGATATTCTCTCGCTTCCCGACCCTGATCACGTAGATGATCAGGGCGTTTCTCTTCAGGTCCAGGATGACACGGTAGTTTCCCACCCGCAGCTTGAAGTAGGGCGATCCCTGCAGGTGCTGGAGGTGTGAGAGAGGATCGTCCCGCACCCTCTCGACGGCGGCGACGATCCTGGCAGCGGTATCGCGGGGGAATTGTTTCAGGTTCTTGAGGGCCTTAGCTGTCCAGATCACCGTATACGGCATCTAATCGATCCCCAGCTCTTTCTTCACCTCTTCGGTGGTGTAGACTCTTCCGGCCTTGATATCCTGGATCGCCTCTTCGATATCGCGGATGTCCTCTTCGGTCAGCACCTCGGCTGCGTCCTCCAGGGCATCCCCGGTGAGGCGTTCGAGCACCTCGTTGTAGGTCTCTCGGGGGTATCTCTTCAGGATATCGAGCCGCTTCTTCACCTCCGGGGTCACCTTGATCGTTGATTCCACTGGCATACACTAGAATACACCACGGTAGAATATAAGGTTTCGGCGAGGTGAGAACCTCCTCTCGCCGCCCCGCCCATCGCGGTGGTAAGGGGGACGTTGGCCAGGATCTCCGCCGCGTTCGCGGTGAAGGCCGCGACCGTGAGGGAACGTGCGATGATGGTTCCTACACGGTTGCCCCCGGCCTCGCAGTTTACCCCGCACGGTGCAGCTCTCGCGAGTCTTCTCGATGCGAGGATCGGCTCCACCGCCGCGAACAGCGGTTGCAGGAGGTGCTCGATGCTTCCCGATCCCGGCCGCCCTCGTCCCGGCGGATGGGCGGTATACCCGCCTCAATCGGGTGTTCACGGACCTCTTCGGGTATACCCGTGCGGAAATCCCTGCGGGAACGGAATGGTTCAAGTTAGCCTTCCCCGATCCCGAATACCGGAAGGAAGCAATCTCGACCTGGATATCGGATCGCAAACAGGCGGGTATTGAACCGGTCCGATCCCGCATCTTCCGGGTGCACTGCAGGAACGGCGAGGAGAAGAACATCCGCTTCTGCCCGGTCGCCTCGAGCGAGGGGAACCGGTATATCGCCTGCGAAGAGGTCGCCGCCGGCGGATCCATCCTCCCGTCCCTTACTCCAGGGGCCTGATACGCTGCTGTTCGTCTCCAGGGTGGCTGCGGTAATCGAGTAGAAAGGGGAACAAAGCTCCTGCATATCCTCCTCTTTTCCCCGTACCGGGAAAAATGGCTCCGGATGTCGACAGCGGTATCGCAAGCATCGCAGCACCGTCGTTCTCTTCCCCAATCGTCCTGGTTGCTAAAGAAAATGGGGCCTTGTATAACCCCTCAATGATAACAATAAAGAGAATACTCTTAATCCACCGGTCCGGGTTGTAGATGAGGATCTTCACCTTGATCTCCTTGACCTGGTACCAGTATTTCCGCGCCTTCAGGCTCTCCCCGAACCGTCTCTTCAACACAGAGAAGGCGGTTTCCACGAGATTTCTCCGATGATAGAGGGCTCGATCGAAGGACCGGGCGATCTTCCGTCGATACCTCCCATGAATCCGTTCCCTCACCCGGTCTCTGACCGGGATCAAGGACGGGGCCTGTAGCTGATCGCGGATCAGAATATGCAGATATTCTGAATCGTATCCCTTGTCCATGCCGTAGCAGGCCGATCGTCGTGCCCGGTGACAGGTCTTCAGGAGGTTCTGGCCGTGGGGAACATCGTGGACCGGCTGCTGCGAGAACGTGAATCCGGTGATGATCTGCCGCTCGGTATCCACGGCAATCGATGTCTTGATGAACCGTTTCCGCGTCTTGCCGGTCCTCCCGGAATAGTAGGAACTGGCATAGGAACTCGTAAATCCGCTCGAATCGATAGCGGTGATCGGGATCACTTCTCCCCAACTATAGACGAGGAGAAGAATCCGTTTCAGGTGAAGATTGAGAAAAATCGACCGAATCCGAGCCATGAACTTCTGGAGGGTGGTGAAATGCGGGATCTGCTGGAGATCCAGGTGTTCCCGAATCGGTGTCATCAGCTCGAGGAGTTCACCCGTGTCTCGATAATCCTCTCCTAAATATTCCTTGAATAAGAAAAGGACGAGGAGTTGATGCTGGGGGTAGGTTCGTCGGGAGTATTTGCAGGAGTAGCGAAAAGTCCGAGAACTCTGTACGATGGGATAGGCCGCTTCAGGAAACCTGATATCCTTGTTGGATGACCTTAATAGTGGCTCCTTGTGGCTTATTGTTGGCATATACGGATAAGGAGCCGCTCGTACCTTGGATCTTTCGGTCGAGGGGACACTCTCTTATTCGAATAGGAATTCTACAGAGCCGTTTCTTCTCCTTCTCGACCAAGTGCCGGAGAAGGTCATCGAAGGTCTGGCCGGGGTGCTTCAGCTCGGAGATCTCCGCCCATACCCTCTCCGGGACGGGAATCCTCTTGGTTGGAGCCATGGTGATATTGAAAGTGATTCCATATTTACTATGCTGCATACGGACGAGTCGGTAAAAAGTGAGGGAGTTTCACCCGTTCAAGAGACGGCTGCCTCCCGTGAAACAACCTATTTTTGCGTTGTCTGGATCTGGATGATATTGCCGCAGGTGTCGTCGAAGACCGCTATGGTCACCCCGTCGACAACTTCCGTCGGCTCCATCGTGAACTTCACGCCCTGTGCTTTCAGTCTCTCGTATTCGGCATGGGTATCTTCAACACCAAAGGACGCGGCGGGGATGCCCTGTTCGATTATTCCTTTCTGGTATGCCTGTGCTACCGGATTGTCGTTCGGTTCGAGCAGAAGCTCGGTCCCGTCCGGGTCGTCTGGGGAGACGACGGTGAGCCACCGGTAGCTGTCGGCAGAGACGTCGCTCTTCTTCACAAAGCCCAGTGTTTCGGTGTAGAACTTCAGAGCCTTCTCCTGGTCGTCGACAAATACTTTGGTCAGTATAATCTTCATGGTCCCCCATATTCGGAGAACCATATGTAGGTTTCGGCAACCGGTTGGTCAGAAGCACGCTTCAGAGGAACATTGCGGCAGACGACTGTTTCGGGTCTATGACACGCGGTAATACAGCCGGAGATGCAAGGAGAAGTGCGGGCCCGTTTCTATTCCTCATCACCGGCTGTCTGAAGCGTATTCCTGCAGGTATGCGGCAGCCAGTTCGTATGCCGATTTCACCTTCTCGCTCTCGACCCCCGGCACGCCGCATGCCACGATGTGAACCGTCTTCGTGGCGAGGGTAATCTTTGTTGCATCCGAGTCACGGTACGGGTAGATGGCGACGATCGCGTCTTCATCCGTCAGGATGACCTGATTCTTCCGGAGCGTGACGGGTGCTGCCATCCCGATGCCGAGGAACTCTTCACCCTCTTCGGCAAACCGCATGGCGAGATCTCCGGCAAGAGTATCGGCATCGAACGCGGCAATGGGTATGCCCGTGCGAATCGAGGCCAGGTTATAGGCATCCACCGCGGTGTTGATCGTCGGGAGCATCTTCCCGCCCAGGATCCTTCGGACCAGCGCCTCCGAGGCAGGCCGCGTTTTGGTCGGATCGACGCCCACCTTCCAGAAGAAGTCCCTGTAGGCCCTGAACAGGGGTTCGTCTTTGACCTGATCGAGCGTATACTGTGCTTTTACCGAGCGGACGATATCGTCTTTCAGAGCCTCCAGAGCCGGGCTCTTCTCCTGAATCGACAGCGGTCCGACATCACCTTCCGCGACTGACAGGCCGGGGAACGTGGCAAGAATCTCCTCATGAATCTTCATGGCTTGTTCCGTACCTGCCTGCTACTCCAGCGAGAGCAGGTCTATTTGAAGAACGTTTATCGCTTCCATATCTTCAACCGAGCGCCGCCCGATCCTTCGGACGAAACGGTCCTGTGAGAGGGCAACAATCGGGAAGGCCAGCGCAGCACTGTCGGAGGATAGTCCGTTCTCCGAACTTTTCGCGATGCCGTGGGTATGCGGGAATGAAATAGCCGTCGAAGTCGTCGTCAGCGGGACCCCGATGGTCATACCGGCGACTGCGGGCACCTCGGCAGGCCGAAGCCCGCTCTGCTCGTGCCCCCCGTGCATCGGTGAGATCGACGAACCAGACATCGCCCCTGCTCCGCCGCTGATGCCTCATCGACCGGATGCATGATCGCTGCCACTCCCCCAAATCGGCGTCGGGCGCCGCCTTCTCCCCATCGGTTGGGTAATAAGGTCATGCTTCGCCCGGTTGATACCCTTAGCGATCTGCTCGCTCGAGTATTGCACATCAGTGTTATTGAAAACTGGAGTCTTCTAAATGGTTCACTATGTAGGCAGAAAATCAGAATTCTTCCTTCCAGGCATCTGTAACTAGCTTGGATTGGAAGGGGGAGTGGTTTTGTTGTGTTGACCAAAGGGAGACAGAAGAACTATTACAACTTCTCAACGTTCGCTATAAGAAACAGAGAAAAAACCGAAGATGGTCATCCCATAAGACTCTGAACCTTCAGTATCCTCTGACGAAACACTCATTTTAATGAAAAGTCAAGGAAGATTTGAAAAACGATCTCTATCCCTCACCAAGAGAAACCGAGCATCGGCCCGACAAATTGTGAGGAATTCTGTGCGAAGCGACACAGTTTGGAGTGAGGCTTTGGAGTGAGGCATTCCTGAAGGAAAGAAACACGTGGAGAGTCAGCCATAAGGTTGTAATTGAACAGCTAGAAATCCCATTAAATCAAATAGTTTGTTTAAAGATCTCAAATAATTGGCTCGGTCGCCGTGATCCAGACATTCGGGGGAGCGTACGAGGACGAGGCCCGGAGCCTGATCCGCACCGCGGACGGACTCGCCTTAACCGGTATCCTGGAATATGCCTCGGGCGACGCCGTTCGGAGCGCCGCCTGGGTCGTGGCACTCCAGGAGGCGGCAGCACAGCCGAACGTCACCCCGACAACCGTGGGCGGCGGGGGGACGTCGGCGATCGACCTGATCGCGGTGGCCGGGGCCTTCGACCGGGACACCCTCACGGTCCCCGCCGGGGCGACGGTCACGGTGAACTTCACCAACCCTGACAGCGGCGATGCCCACAACTTCGCGGTGTACACCGACGGGACGGCATCCGAGGCCATCTTCCAGGGCGACGCAATCACCGGTCCTGCGTGGACGACCTGCACCTTCACGGCACCGGATCGGGCGGGGAACTACTTCTTCCGTTGCGACATCCATCCCACGGCGATGACAGGGACGCTCGTCGTCGAGTGGGGCGGACGGGAGAGTGGGGCCTTCTCTGCCTCTCGCGGTGCCGGGGCGGGAAGGCTCTCAACTGCATTATTCCCGCGGGCGCCAGGGACTCAGAACTGCACGCGGGGTGCTTCGGACTCCCGCATGTTGTTCTCCATCGTCCAGAAGTACGCCTCCCCGTGGGCTACGCGGAAGATGGCGATGCGGGCGCCTTCCGGGCCCGTGCGCAGGAGATCCCTCACCCAGGGGCGTTCCCGGTAGAGCCGCTCTTCCAGGGTCTTATCCTCCAGGAACTCCACCTTCCCGCTGACACGCAGCATTGTCCCGGCACCCTGGAGATCGGGTTTGTAGAAGCAGAGCTCCACCCGGGGATTCTTCTGCAGCTGCCGATAGACGCGCTTTGGCGTGCCGGTATGGTAGTAGAATCCGGTTTCGTCCGCGAACCACATCGCGAACGCCCGCACACGGGGTTGTTCTCCTTCGACCGTTGCGATGTAAGTGACCGGATTTCCGGTCGCAAATGCTATACAATCGGCGAAATCCATGCATTCACCTGATAAGGAGTATACGAACGCCTGTATTAATCATTGGCGCTCGAGGTGCTCGACTGGCATTCGTGTACATCGACCCCAAGAGAGAGGGCATCTGCTCCCACCGGGGGCGCATGGTTCCGCCCGCATCCATTCGCACTACAGACTGCTCGCTGGACTCCTATTTTCAGGACCCAAGCAAATTTCTACTATCCGGGCATAATAGAGATTATTCGCGCTATTCGGGAGCGGCCAGACAAACTCGAATGCAACGGTTCTTCTCTTCTGTCAACTGTGGTCCCGATAAAACCGATGCCACGATTCCTGCCACGGGGGCAGGGGCGGCACCGCCGAAGATCGCAGCGATGGGAATGCCGATATCCGTCCTCTGGGATTGCAATCCGATGAGAGATCGTATGCCTGTTGATGAGAGATGTACGGGCACATGAAAGGGATCTATCCGATGGCGCTATTCTCCACGCTCGAGATCCGGGACATCACGGCATCCGTGGACGGGGATACCGGTCCCTGGATTTTTCCTTGGTGAACCGGATGCAGGACGATTCCCGTCGCCCCTGCCTGGCGCACCTGCGGCGGCTGGTGCACCAGGACAATCCTGCTGGCGCCCCGCCGCCTCCCCGATGCAGCAGAGCCAGGCCTCGGCGTTGACATCACGCTTGCGTTCTCTATAGAGCCTGTCGACCGTCTCGCCGAGTTCGACGCCTTTGCCGCACGGGTTGTGCGGGCCGATCTGTTATCGTCGAGGGGGCGGTCGACCGCCCCTGGAGCACCCGGGAACTCATCGTGCGCGATCCCGACGGCTACCGCCCGGTCTTCAGCCCGACTTCGCCTGCATGCGGGACTTCGAGGCGACGATGGCGGATGTGCGGGAGGCACTTCCGGAAAAGGGTCAGAAAGACGTGTTCGCCCGTGATCTTCCCAGCGTCGGCACCGGATTCCAAAAGGGCAGGGGGAGTATTCCCCGGAAGCCGCTCACTCCGTCGTCTTGCCGTCGAAGTGCTCCTCCGTCGCCTCCGCCTCTTTCTTGGTCCTGCGCACCACCTTGTCCTGGTGCTCGGGAGGCGAGTAGATCGTGTAGAGCTTCAGGTCCTCTGTCCTGGACGTGTTGGTGACGTTATGCCATGCCCCGTTGGGGACGACGACGGCGCTGCCATCCTTTACTTTGTGCTCCACGCCGTCGATCTCGACGATCCCCTCGCCCAGCTCGAAGCGGAAAAACTGGTCCACGTCGTCGTGCTTCTCCCTGCCGATCTCCTCGCCGGGCCTGAGGCTCATCAGCACCAGCTGGCTGAAGTTGCTGGTATAGAGCACACGGCGATAATCCGTGTTCTTCCGGGTCTCGGTCTCGATATCTGTGATAAAACCTTTTTTCATCTCGACACCTCACGGATGGCATCCATATGCCATTCGTCCCAATAGTAGAGCTGCTACCGTATTTCTTCTTTTGGGTAGCTATGAAGGGGGCTAGGGGGGATCGGCCGTATCGCAATCCCCGGGCAGCCCCCGTGCGAAGGGAGAACCTTCTGCCGGTGCACAGAGAACGCCCTCTGCAATACAGGCAGAACGGCCCACGGTCCTCGAACTTGCTGCAGCGCCGGCACCGCCGTGCCGGACCGTCCCATCCTGCCCGACCCTGTCTCCCCCGGATCGGGGGCACATGCCCTGCGGTCGACCGTGAGATTCTGGAGCGGCATACATCCCGGTGTGGGGCACGTTCTCCGGCAGGATGCCGCCGCAGTCGCCGCACATGGAACATGCAGTATGCGACCGGCCCGGTCTTCGCGCGGAAGTGCGGCCAGCACTCCGTAGCCATCCCCGGTGAGGTCGCACGAACGGCATCGTCGAGGGGATCCGGCGGGAGCAGGAGGCGAAGCGCCGGCGAGAAGACGGAGCAGGCGTTCCAGCGGTTCTTCAAGGAGCCCGCTATGGGGCTTGAAGGCGGGAGACAGCCTGATAGAGGCGAAGCAAGAAGAGAGGAGCAGGATCTATGCTCTCTGCAGGGAGCTTCCTGCACCGGCTCACCGGGTGGCATTCTTCGTCAGCTTCGGAGGTTGCCGTTCCATCCGTGCGGGGAGTCCGGGGATCTGGCGGCCGCCGGGCGCTGGATGGACGCGGAGATTCGGGGGCAGGTGCGACGGGTTACGCAACCGCACCGCCGGGAGCGGATCGTGCCGTTCCCACAGCAGGCAGGGAAGCCGGAGCTTGGGTCCGCCCGGGAGACCCCGGATGCGGCGGGCGTCCTCGGTCACGCTCATTCTCCCCCGAGGAAGGGCCCGCGGAGGCATTCGCCATCCGCGGCATCCTGCTGACAGGGTGGGGGACGACAGGGTGAGGAAAGGTTACAGCTGGCTCGTCAGAGAGGAGAGCCGAACGCGGCATTGGGGGTCTTCGAGAACGTCCTCAAGGAACCGCAAGGCGATCGAGAAGCTGTCCGGTAAGGTGCGGACGGAGGAGGCGCGGCGGCAGCACAGGGTCCCCCCGTGTCGGCCGAGCGATGGCAGCTCAGAAGGTATTTACCGCAGCGGAGCGGTAACCATCTTCCGAGACTCCCGAAGGGATGCTTCTATGCACGACAGGAGCCAGAGAGAAATATCCGACGAGATCCGGCGCAGAATCCAGTCGCTCTTTGAGGAGCCGGGGGACGCATCCCTCCTGCAGTCGCGGATCCGGCAGCTGGCTGACGATCTGGCGGAGGTCTGCATGCGGAAAAGCGGTCCGGTGGACCGGTCTGCACAGGAGGGCGGTCTGGAGGGAGAGCGCTTCCGCGCAGTCGTGGAGGGGTCGCCGGTTCCGACGTTCGTCATCGACCGCAACCATCGGATCGTCTCCTGGAACCGGGCGCTGGCGGAGTACAGCGGAATTCCGGCGGAAGACGTGCTGGACACATCGCTCGCCTGGAAGGCCTTCTATCCCGAAGAGCGTCCGACGCTGGCCGATCTCATCGTCGACCAGGCTATCGACCAGATACCTGTGTGGTACGAGGGGAAGTACGCCCCCTCCGCCCTGGTGAGCGACGCCTACGAGGCGACCGACTTCTTCCCGCAGATGCGGGGCGGCACCTGGCTCTTCTTCACCGCGTCCCCGATCCGCGACGCGGAGGGGCGCATCATCGGAGCCGTTGAGATCCTGCAGGACATCACGGAGCGCAAACGGTCGGAGGAAGCCCTGAAGGAGTACGCGGAGACCCTGAAGCGATCCAACGAGGATCTGGAGCGGTTCGCCTACGCCGCTTCCCACGATCTGCAGGAACCCCTGCGGACGATCGTGGTCTTCTCCCAGCTGCTGGAGAAGCGTTATGCGGGGCAGCTCGATCGGGATGCGAACGAGTACATCCGGTTCGTCGTGGATGCGGGAAGACGGATGCAGGAGCTGATCGACGATCTGCTGGAGTTCTCGCGGGTCACCACCCGGGGGGCGACCTTCACGCGGACAGACGCGGAGGGCGTGCTCCAGGGTGTGCTGGAGAACCTGCGGACCACCCTGGACGAGCAGGGCGCCTCCATCACGTACGGGGCGCTCCCTCCCGTCATGGCCGACGCCGTCCAGCTCGGTCAGGTGTTCCAGAACCTGATCAGCAACGCGGTCAAGTTCCGGAGGCCAGACGTCCCCCCTGTGATCCGCATATCCGCCCGGAGACAGGACAGGATGGTGCAGTTCTCGGTGCAGGACAACGGGATCGGGATCGAACCGCGGTACTTCGGGCGGATCTTCGTCATCTTCCAGCGGCTGCACGATCGGGAGAAGTATCCCGGGACCGGCATCGGGCTGGCGCTGGTGAAGCGAATCGTGGAGCGTCACGGCGGATGCGTCTGGGTCGAATCCGAACCCGGGGTGGGATCGACGTTCCACTTCACCATACCGGCATGCGGCTGACGGCTCGAACCGCTGTCGACACCCGCCGTGCGCCCGCACTTCGAACGGCTGCCCCGTGCCGAACGGGCGTGCGGCCGAACCGGGCGCCGGCGGATCCGCATCGAGGGGGTGCCAGCGTCCGATGCATGCACGACACACTGCCCGTCATCTGACAGCCCGACCTCCCGGGCGATGCCCCTTCGGGCGGGAGCCGGTGCGGGGGATCGGGGACGCTGCAATCGTTCTCCCGCTGCCCGAATGCCGATCGGGGGGATCCAGCAGGCTCCGCCGCTGCTCGCCGGCACCGCAAGGTTGAAATAGACATCCTCCGTTAGAGATTCTCGAGGTGTCTGCGGTGTGCTCTGCCGGGGGCCCCATGGAGATCACGATCCTGGATACGGAAGAAGACGATTACCAGTGCGAGAACTGCGGGCGGAAGTTCAAGGGAACGGGAAAAAGGCCTCTCTGCCCGGACTGCCAGTCGGATAAGGTCAACCCTCTCTGATGCAGGTCTCGCCGCACGCAGATGGAAAGCGCGAGTAGTGCATCAGCCGCTTCGGAGGCGGGCGCACGAGTTGAAACCCCCTCGTGGACCGGGGAGGCACCCGGTTGAGCGGGCATCAACTGCAGGACTGTTGCGGAGGGGGGAGGAGAGCCCGCGCGAGAATATTATCAATCGCCCGCCCACAGGGCAGGAGGGGAGAGATCGCCGCTCAGCGGTGAGGAGGGTGCCGCGCCTCGTAGCAGGGTATGCAGACCTGCAAACCGTCGAGGGTGAGGGTTCTGGCGTCGGCGACCGCCTCGCCGCAGCAGCCGCAGACAATCGACGCGAAGATCCGCGCCTGCGACGGTGGTTCGACATGGGCCTCCCGCACCGCCACGACCTTCTCCTCGGGCAGCTTAAGAATCCGCTCCGTCGCCCGGCGCATGAGCGCCTGGAACCTTTCCCGCTCTTCGGAGGCTGCCCTGCCCGAGAAGACTTCTTTTCGCAGCGCATCCATCTCCGACCGCTCCGGGATGTCGGCATTGCGGACCAGCACCCGCACCGCCCTTCCGCTCTCGCGGCTGATGACGGTGAAGACGTGCTTGCCGTAGTCCTTCACGACCAGGTTGCCCTTGCCGGCGGTACAGCCGCAGACCAACTGGATGGCATCCACGCCGCACGCGTCGGTCTCCGCGATGCAGGCCAGCTCTTCGTCGTAGGGGCGGGCCACCCCGAGCGCCTGCATCGCGGCGACCGCAGCCCGGTAGCCGCCGGCAAGGCCGGGGCATGCATGTCCGTGAAACTGAACTACCTCCTCGAACGAGGGATAACGCTCTGAACTGTTGCGTTCCATTACCATCACATCCTGTTCCTATGTTCATTCTGCGGGACATCTATCGGGGACTACGCACCGCACGCCCCCGATCTCGCCGATGATCACCGGGAGGCCGTATACCTCCTCGATGACCTCGGCCGTGATCTCCTCCTGACCACCGTGGAGATAGATGGCGCCGTCCTTCAGGAAGATGAAGCGGTCGGCAAAGCGAAGCGCCTGGTTGAGGTCGTGCATCGTCATCACCGCCGCGATCCCGTGCTGGCGGACGATCCGGACAATGGTGGCAAGGATCTCCACCTGGTTTTTCAGGTCCAGGTTGCTCGTCGGTTCGTCGAGGAGCAGGACTTTGGGCTCCTGCACGAGCGCCCGTGCGATGGCAACCTTCTGAAGTTCCCCCCCGCTCATCTCGTCGATGCAGGCGAGGCGGAGGTGGTCCATCGAGAGACGCCGGAAGACGGCGTCGACGATAGCCAGATCGCGGTCTTTCAGGTCCCAGCCGATGTGCGGCCGCCGCCCCAGGAGAACCGCATCGAAGGCGGTCAGCCTTCCGCTCTCCACACGCTGGGGGACGTAGCCGACGCGGCGCGCGATCTCCATCGTGTCGAGGGCGAGCAGGTTCTCGCCGTCGATGTAGACGGCCCCTCCCTTCGGGCGGAGGATGCGATTGAGGCACTTCAAGAGCGTTGTCTTCCCGACGCCGTTCGGGCCGAGCACGGCGACGACCTGGCCCGGCTCGATGGAGAACGCGATCGCGCGGAGCACCTCGCGATGGTCGTAGAAGAACCGCAGGTCGTCCACCGAGAGGATCATCGCCGGTACCCCCGCAGGAGCAGGTAAATGAAGATTGGAGCCCCCATGAACGCCGTGAGGACTGCCACGGGAAGGACGTAGGGCGCCACGATCAGCCGTGCGGCCGTGTCCGAGGCCAGGAGCAGGATCCCGCCCATCACGCAGGAACCGGGGATCAGGAACCGCTGATCGTCGCCGATGAGCCGCCGCACCATGTGCGGGCAGACGAGCCCGACGAACCCGATGACGCCCAGGAACGCCACGATCACGGCGGAGACGAGTGCGGCGACGACCATTCCCGCGAGGCGGATTCGCTTGACGCTGACGCCGAGACCTTGGGCGGTCTCATCGCCGGCATCGATGGCATTGTAGTTCCAGCGGTTGGCGGCGAAGTAGATCGCCGATGCGGCAACGACTAGGGCCATGATTCCGAGGGTCTCCCAGGTCGCCCGCCCGACGTCGCCGAAGGTCCAGAAGACGACGGCGGCCAGCTGCGAGTCGTCTGCAAAGTACTGCAGGAACATCGTTCCCGCCGTGAAGAGGGAGGAGAGTGCCACGCCGGTCAGCACCATCACCTCCGGCGACGCCCCCTTGATGCGGGATATCGCCAGGATCATCGCCGTCGCCAGCAGGCAGAAGATGAATGCCATGACCGTCGTCACGCAGGGGTTGTTGATCGTGACGGCGCCGGCAACCGTCGACTGCATGGTGCCGCTCCCGAGCAGGATGACGGAGAACGCCGCACCGAACGCCCCGGCGTTCGATATCCCGAGGGTGAACGGGGAGCCCAGCGGGTTCCTGAGGATGGACTGCATGGCCCCCCCGGCCACCGCGAGCC
The DNA here is from genome assembly GCA_030019205.1 of Methanomicrobiales archaeon. Lineage (NCBI taxonomy): Archaea > Methanobacteriati > Methanobacteriota > Methanomicrobia > Methanomicrobiales > Methanomicrobiales archaeon. The sequence continues at coordinate 72,255 of JASEFH010000007.1, read as the reverse complement.
CGGCACCGGCTGCGATCGCCGCGAGCGCCTGCGGGAGGCGGATGTTCCAGACGATCGCATCCCACTTATGCGATACGCTGTCGCCGAAGCGTGGGATGCCGAGGTGCAGGGCTCCGTTAAGCCGATCGATGGCGCCGTTCACGATGGCAAGCAGCACGTCGCCGGCGGGTATGCTGACCGCCCCGACCGAGATGGAGACGACGAACAGAAAGAGGAGGAGGAGGACGCCGCCCAGGATCCAGAGATGCTTTCTGCGAATGTAGGCGAGGTAGTCCTGCGGCATCGTCCCGTCAGCGAAGTGCATTCCCATCCCCCGCGTCAGAGAGGGATCTTTTGGAACGCCAGATTGCGGTACTGCCGGTTGATGTCGTCAAAGACGGGCTCCCCCACGAAGAACGTGTAGATCTCGTCGGCCTTCTCCACGGGATCGATGTCCGTGAAGCGGTCGGGATAGAGGACCTTGCCGACGAAGTAGGCATCCGCGAGCACCGACTCGTAGTTGGTGTTGTAGTAGTTATAGGGCAGGACGCCGTAGACGTGGCCTCCCTTCCTCGCTGAGAGCCCCTGCAGCGCGGGATCGTTCTTCAGTTCCCCGATCGCGCCGTCGCTCTCCAGCTGGATGGTGCCGACGTCGATGAAGACGTACTCGGGGTCCCAGTCGACGAGCGCCTCCTTGGCGACGTCCGCGTGCGCCACGCCCATGCCGCCGGCGGCGTTCTCGGCATGCACCCAGAGGAAGGGCGGGTAGGCCGGCTCGGTCGAGACGATGCCGTGGGCGCCGGCCGAGCTCACCCCTCCGATGTAGGCGCTCTTCCTCCCGGACTCGGGGATGTCCGCCGTGCGCCTCTCGAGGTCGGCCATGGTCGCCTCGATGTAGGCGATCAGGTCTTCAGCCCGCTCCGGGTTGCCGAGGACCTCCCCCATGAGTCGCAGACCGGCGTACATCTCCGCTTTCTCCGCCTGGCTGCGCAGCGAGCCGTAGGGGAACGCGACCACGGGGATGCCCGTCTTCGCCTGCAGAGTATCGGCCTCGGAGCCGCTCGTCGCGTAGGACGTGCCTGTCGATCCCGTCTTGAAGATGACCTGCGGGCCGATGCCGACGATCTTCTCCGGGTCGTCCTTGCCGCGGAACTCGCCGATCAGCGGGAGATCCCGGAACTGCGGGTTGGCATGTACATAGGCCCGTGCATCCATCGCACGGTCCTCCTTCTCGATGCTGTCGACACCGGCGACGAGGTCCTGCCGCTGCATATATACGAGGTAGCGCAGACATCCGGATCCGGAGCAGACGATACTCTGCGGCGGCGACGGCACCGTCACCGTTCTCCCGAACCCGTCGGTGATCGAGATCTCCTGGCCTGCCGGTCTCCCTGCGCTGCCGCTCTTCCCCGTGTCTGCAGGCAGGGTGCTACAGCCGGCCATGATGGCCATGCCGACGGCGAGGAGAACGACAATAGTAATACCTATTTTAGAAATCATATGAATGCCTCATACTTTTTCTATTTGTATATGGGGTATTGGTATACAAAACTAAAAAATGTTAGCAATTGGTATTATTTATAATATTATTAATATTAAAGATAGCGATGGCAGGAGCACAACAATAGTCGTCGGAGCACACTGCTATTCGCTCTCCGCCCCGCGGAGAATCCAGCAGTTGAAATCCGGCAAGGTCGTGACAAGATGGAGAACGAAGCGGTTGCCGCCTGATGCGGCTCTGCTGCCCGGACTACCATGGTTGTTCTGGAAAGATCGCCGACCTGCCTCGCGAACTGCGGCATATGATGAGAAGTTTGCAGCGGCGATCTCGAAATATTCGCGAACGCATTCGAGACCTGTCCCAGATGCCACGACCTCCTGGTTCAGATGCCGGTGTCCCGATGCAGGCAGGGCTGCAGGGATGGCGGGGGCCTGCCCTCCTGTCCGATCGGCGCATGCTGCCGGGAAAGGGGGAGCCGGGGCTGCCGAACTTCCTGAACGAGGTGCATGGGGATGCGCACCGCAGGAACCTGGCCCGGATTCAGGAGCGGGGAGTCGAGGGGTTAGTCCCGGCGGGAAGAGGAACGGGTAAAGTGCGGTGGGATGGGGTGCTGATGCTCCTGCGGGGATAATCCCTATATGCCATGGACGACCCGGTGGGTCGGTCAGGGTGGTGGAGATGATACGGGAAGGATTTTACCGCGGGCTCCCGGCGGGGCTCGGCATCGCTGCCTCGGTGACGGGCGGTATCGTCTCCTCGAAGTGCCAACGGAGATCCGGCAGGCTCGGGATCGCCGGGAGGGCGGCAGCCGTATCGCCGAGACCGCCTGCGGGTCGATCGAGTACGGCGCAACGGGATCGGGGGATCCCGTGCAATTGGTCCCCGGCGCCAGGGGCGGCTACGACCAGGGACTCCCCCTAGCATAGATCTCATCGGGAGGATTTCTGCATCGTCGCCCCCTCGCGGTTCGGCTACCTCTGCACTCCCCTGCCCGAGGATGCATCCATCGCGGCCCGGAGGCCCATGCCTGCCGGCTGGACGCTCCGGGCATCTCCCGGGTCGCGGTCGCGGGCGCGTCGTCGGGGGCACCCTCTTCCCTGCAGTTCGCGGTGCAGCACCCGGAGCGGGTATCGGCCCTGGTGCTCCTGGTTCCTGGCCTCTACCCCACGGCTGCCCGGGCCTCGGAATCGCCACGGGTGCCGGAGTCCGTATACGCTGCGCTGATGTCCACGGATCTCCCCTTCTGGCTGCCGATGCAGGCGAGCCCATCTGGCGACACCCCCGAAGGTGCAGGAGCGGGCGCACCTCGAGGAGATCGATGTGCCGGCGCTCATCGTCATGGCCCGCGACGACCTCTACAACACCTGCCCGGCGGCAGAGTACACCGCACAGCACAGCAGGACGCACGGTTCGCCGGGTTCGGGTAGGGCGGCCACACGATGGCGGGGTACGAGGCGGGGGGTGCGGTCCGCAGCGGCAGAGTTCCTGCGAGAGCATTCCGGAGCAGGATAGGGCCACGATCATCACAGTCGGTGTCCGCTGGCGGGAGCGCAGGAGGAGTTTGCGGAGCAGCCGGGCATCGCATTCTCTCGCATACCGTCCGCCGTTCCCACGCAGATCGGAATCTCCTATTGGCCGGGAGCCGATCTCCTGTACGGATGCGTGCGGAAACGGTGAGCGGGTCGCGAAGGCGCACAGAGGGATCGCGATCCAACCCGGAAGGCAGAGAAGGACTGAACGGAGGCCAAGTATGCGGCAAATACCGGGGAGGATAGGCTGGCTCATTTTGCTCGTCCTCCTGACCGACCTCCCTTGCAGCCGCCTGCGTGCAATGGGAAGCCAGTGACCCTCCCCCGGTCCACGAAAACTGCCCGCTCTGCATCGCTGCGCCGGGGGGCGGGGTCTCCTGTTCCGCAACGAGTGCGGCCTATTTCGAGAACCATACCCCGCTCGAGTTTCTGGACGAACTCCGCCGCCATCCAGACAGCATCGTCACGGTCCTGGATACGCCCGACGGCTGGATCGCTCCTGCGGATGCCGCGGCGCTGATGGAGAGGATCGACTCCGAGGAGCCGGCGGCACCGTCGTCTCGCTGCTGAGTTCCTTCATGCCCTTCAACCAGACATCTACCGTGGGGAACGAGGCGATGTTCCTGCTGGAGGGTTACCGGCAGGGGAGGTATCCCCCGGCGCTCTGCTCGCTCCACTACTTCCATCCGAACCGGAGCGGGATGCGGGCGTGGTGGACCGCTTCATGGCGTGGGCGGGTCGCCTGCCCGGCCCCGCCCGGGCGTTCTACCTGGCGCTGCTCGTCCTGCTGATTCCGGTCATCAACGGCATCGCCTGGCTCGATGGGCCGGTGCCGATCGGCACCTTCGGTCTCTATCGGACCTCGATCCCGTTCTACCCCGTAGCCGTCCTGGCTTTTATGCACTACTTAAACCGCATGGCCCAACAGGCACGCGCCACCTTTCGCCCGGCCTGGGGCGGAAGCAAAGCCGAATACGCCGTGTCGGAGTACGGGCTGACGACGCTTCCCCGGGGCCGGACGTGGGTCGTACTGGGGCTGGCGCTCCTGTTCACGGCGGTGTCCGCGATGTTCACGCCTTGCCTGACCGATGCAATCCAGCGGTCGCCCGCGCTGTTCGTTGTCGATCTGGCCATCTGCACGGTATCCTTCGGAATGATCGCCGTTTCTGTGTATCATACGCTGCACCAGCTGCTCAGAATAAGCCGCATCCACGCCAGGGCGAAGAACGTGAACCTCTTTTAACATGCTCCCCCTCTATGCGTTCTCGGGGTCCACCGCACAGACGGGTATGGGACTGCTGCTGGACTATTTCGGGTCCTGACCGCCCCCCCCGACCTTCGAGAACCCCGCGCTGACCTCCCTGACGAACGCTACGGCTCTCGTCGCCGTTGTGGCGTTCGTATGGCCGCGCCGACACGCACAATCTGAAGGGGATGTACCAGGTGAACCCGTTGATGATGAGTCTCGTTGCGATGCGGGAGGTCCTGGACAGCATCCCGACGTGGCCCCGGGAGACACCGCCCCTGATGGCCTTTCTCACGGCATTTCTCCTGCCGCTCGCCGTCGGGATTATCGCCGGGCTGGTGGGGGGAGTTCCTTGCCCGATCGGAGGCCAGCTCGCCTCCAACAGGCAGAGAGATGATCCGGCGGTCACACGACGGCCCGGATGAGCATCACGGATGCATGGACCATGCTTCGAAGGGTTCTGATACATCGACGGAGGCTTTATTCGCTCCAGGGACAGCGAGGCTACCTATTCAACGGGTGATGAAGGCGGTTCCATGCGGCCGATCCGGTCCGTTTTATGGTGTTCACCCATCATCGCCGCCGGCCCTGCGGAGATCCGGTACGTGCTGACGTGCGATCGCTCGTGGCGCACGCGGGAATGCACCGTGCGCGTTGCCCGCTCGGACGCGGAAGGGCAATCGACCTGGATGTGGACGAACCAGGATTCTGGTATCGGAAGTCCGGGGGCATCCTCGGTGCAGGCTCGGGCTTTACGCCCAGCACGAGCACGCTCCCGATCCGGCGGCTGGCTCTTGCGAGCGGCGAGGTGGCCAAGATCCGCGTGGTCTGGCTCCGCTTCCCGGAGTACGATGTTGTGGTGCCTGAACGTGAGTGCACCCGACTTGCAGCCGACCTCTACCGCTTCGAGAGCGGCGATTTCAGGGCTATTCTTGAGACGGATGAGCACGGCGTCGTGACACGGCACGGGGACCTCAGGCGTGAGGTTCGTGGATAGGGGGCGTGAAGCCCCGATGACCCCGACCCGCAACGTTTTATATCCCGCCGCCCGGAATGGGCAGAATCCTGCGGGCAGCAGCCGCATCCGGTAAAATTTAGCAGGAGGAGGAACATGCAGACAATTGACATTGCCAGGCAGTACCCCGTCGTTTTCACACCGAAATTTATGGAGTGCAGGGATTTTATGCACATTATTCCGGTTTCGCTCTCGTCTTTGATCCCGACTGGATATTCCAGCTGGAGCATGGGAGCGGCGTGGAACTGGCATTTATGAGACCCCATCTCTCCAACCAGCCCGCGTTCCTTCATCCCGAGAATGACGGAGAGGGTATCATCCACACAGGATGCACAGATAGAGTACGGGAAGGCCAAAGGGATGGAAGGGTTGAGAATTGCTCTTTCGTACGTGGAGGAGGAGCGGGGGCAGAAATACTTCCTGCTAGAGGATCCGGCGGGCATGTTCGTGGACGTTGTCCGGCAGTTCTCGTAAAAACCGTGGATGGACCGGGGCATAGGGCAAGGTAGAAGCTAAACGCCGTCCCCGGACCGTCGAGGTGGGGGTGGCATCTGCACACGGTCCGGACAGGATGAAGGCAGATCGCTACGGTGGTGCAGCTGAACCGCTGCCGGATCCTGATAGAGAAGGATGGTGAGCAGACCAAAAGATCTCAAACGGAAGGTCTAATGAAGATGCTCGAGGATGATGGGACGTATGGGACAGGTTCAGCATATCAACCCGGACGCATTGCCGGCCAATCCGGCATTCACCAACGTCATTGCCGTGACCGGCCCGGTGAAGACCATATACATCGGCGGACAGGATGCCGTGAACGCTTCGGGAGAGGTAGTGGGAATCGGCGACCTCCGGCATCAGGTCTCCCAGGTGCTGGCCAATCTGCAGGAGGCGCTGAAGGCCGCCGGCGCCGGGCTGGAGCACGTCGTCAGGTGGAACGTATATGTGGTCGAGGGGCAGCCCCCCGAGCCGGCCTTTGCAGTATTCCAGCAGGTATGGGGCCGGCGCCCCAATCCCCCGGCAATCACCATGATGTTCGTGTCGGGACTGGCAAACCCGGATTTCCTGGTGGAGATGGATGCCATCGCCGTTGTGCCCCTGGAATGCGGTTGAGGCAACGTTCGCATAAAGGCATGAAGCGTATGACCGATACTATCGAAGGAAGAGATCTCGATGTCACGCGTATCTTCGGGGTGCCTGTCGAGCGGATCTGGAAGGCCTTGACCGGGCCCGAGCACTTCGGCGATTGCGGCCGAAGCGGTATCTGCCGGACCCGACACCGCAGCTCCGGCAACGGTCCTGAGTCGTGCGCAATGCGACGGCTATCCTGTGAAGGGACAAATCCGGGACCGTTCCGCGTTTGTAAAAAGGTTAGGCGAAGTAGGTGACCGTCACCGAGGCGGTGACGGTCGCATCCCCGGGAACGATCGGCGTCGTGACGCCTGCCTTCTCGCCCCGCACCGTATCGTAGGCCGGGTAGTAGGGAATGTAGCTGCCGCCGACGGTGATCTCGTCGATGCCCGTGATGGAGAGGCCGGCGGCGGCCGCAACGACGTCGGCATCCGCCCGGGCCTTCTGCAGGGCATCGCGGATCGCATCGCCTCGGAGGGCCTGCTGCTTCTCGTCCGAGACCCCGAAGAGGATATAGTTGACATTCGTGGCCCCTTTCTCACCGACGAGATCGATGATCAGGCCGGCATCGTTCACCCTATCGGTCGTGATGGTGACGGTGTTCGAGACGCGGTACTGGGTGATTTTGGGAATCCCCATCCTGTCGGAGTTGTCGTATTCCGGGTAGATCGAGTAGCCGCTCGTCTTGATATCCGACTGTGGGATCCCGTAGGCGGCCAGGGCGTCGAGGATGGCGGTCATCCGTTCGGCATTCTCTGCCTGGGCGGTCTGGACGCTGGGGCTGCGGGTATCGACGCCGACCGAGAGGACGAGTTCGTCCGGGGTCGTCTTGACCTCGCCGGAGCCCGATACATGAATCCGGGTGCGGGAGTCCCCGTCGCCCGGCTCTGCGGCGGATGCCGCAAAGATGCAGGCGATGACGGCGAGAGCTCCCAGCACCGCGAGGAGTCGCTTGGTTGCCATGGTACAACATCGGCAGGGCGGCGTATATATTTTCAGATAAATACGGGAATTTTCGTAGTTATTTTCACAACTCCCTCGATTCATCGGGGATTCTCAGCCATCCCCCGCTCGACAGCCTGCCTGCGCCGTGAGCGGATCGGGGAGACCGGGGCGGAGGCGCGCCCCCGGCCGGAGACACTGGCGCAGGCGGATCGTGCGGCGAGCGCCGATCCCCCCGATTCTGCTTTGCAGCCCGAAAAGGAGGTTTGAGAAGAGATATATAGAAATGCGGTGAACGCTCCACAAACCGTCCTCGGGGCGTCATCAGCGTTCCGATGACGAATCGAACCCCCATGCGGACGAGCCGAAGGCAGGAGGCTGGACTCCCATTTTCGGCAACTTGCTGCGGCATTCCGGAGAGTTACAGACGTGGTCAACCGTGGCGTCTACCAGGATCGGGGGCTGAACTACCTGGCATCCTGGATCAAGAGGCAGAGAGAGCAGGAGGCGGCAGAGAAGCGGGATAGGAAGACCTCCCGGCGCCGTCGCCGCGCACGGGGCACCACCGGCACGTCGCGGGGCGGAGGCGCCTGACCCTCGGGGGCTCTTATCAGGCCATCTCTCACGATATCGCGCATCGATCCCTCCGGGTCGGGGATCCGCGGCAGAGGCGACCGTGCCGTCCAGCAGTCGGGGGAGGTGTCCTCGGGCGCGGCAGGCCATCGCCTGTCCGCGGAAGGGTGGGCAGCGACGCGTCCGGCAGGGGGAGCGTCTGCCGGTGGATAACTATTATTATAATATATTGATAATTCGGCTGAGGTACCCCCGATGGTCAGTATCGCCAGCGGCGAACCCCTCACCGGACACCTGCATATCGCGTATCCCATCCTCCGACGACGGATCCGCCAGTATCTGGCCGCCTCCCGGGGGCGCTGCCGGATCGGCATCACCGGAGATCTGCGGGAAACCGCACGGGACTGCGATGGGCGCTACCGCGAGATCGCCCTTCTCTACAGAACACGCTCACCGGGCTATATCCGCGAGATAGAGCGGCGCCTGCGCGACCAGTTCACGGATCTCTGCGACACCTCCCCAGCCCGGAGCGGCCGCAGCGATGGGCAGCCGCCATACTACTGCTATGTGGCGTGGAACCCGAAACGGGGATAGCGCCAGAAGAGCTGTCAAAGCCGAAGGACGTTCCTCCCCGAACAGCGCGTCCTCCCATGTGCCCCCATTTCAATCCCAGCGGATCATACGTGCAGTTCGGCGGCGGGAGGCATCGTTGCCCCGGTCAGAATCCCTCGGAATGATAGCAGAATGCTCGCTGACCACAAATAGGTTTTCATTTGCATCGGGCCGGATCCGGGGTCTGTGCAGGATCGCACCGCCTGAGGGATCCAGACGGGATGGAAGCCTGTGGGAATGGCGGAGCATCGGGGCGGCGTCTCCCGAACTCCCTGAGGGAGACATTCCGGTAAAAAACACTGGAAATCGCTGCTATTTTCCCCAGATGGCCGATTCGTAGCCGGATAATCCGGGCCGGGAGAGTCCTTCAGGAAGCCGGCTCTCGTTCGGGGAGGAGGCATCGCGGTGCAGAGTGTGGATTCCCCCGGTTTCCTGATAAGAGTTGTGCACCGCTGCCGCGAGAGGAGAAGACTTTTATGCCGGCCTAACGTCCAAAATGGCAACCGGGGGTCATAAAGCGGGTCCGCAGGGAGCGAATCGTGTCGCATGCTTCAATGAGCATCGTATACAGGGCGTGCAGTAGGGGGTGCTGCTGCGGTCCCGTGATCCCCGGAACACCCCTTGTATCGGCCGATTCTATATTAAATTTTCTGGATGGGCCTGACGTCATTCGGACATCTCTTCGCATCTTGAATGGCATGATTTGTCTTATACGAATGTATTCTGGATTATCCGGGGCGGGATCGCTCTGCAACCCGGGAGACCGTGCCGATGCGGCCGGTACGGGTCCGGCAGCTCCCCCTGCGGAGGAGGGCACATCGGGGGATGCCTCCGCTTTTGCGCGCACCCTCCTGCACCGGATCGGGGAGCAGCACAACGGGGCATATCCTCAGGCCAACCGGTCTGCATGACCTTCTGGGCCGTCACCGTGACCGTTCTCCCGAGGATCAGGATGCCGATCGCCCCGAGATCGGCGAAGAGAAGCCATGAGAAGAGCAGAGATCGGAGGGCATCGGGATCCAGACGGGTACTGCCGACTATCCTCGCGGACCGCATCTCTCCCCTCCCGAACCAGCGGTTCCGGGCCTGCCGGAGTGCGATCCCCGCCAGGAGGGCGATGAGCCCCCGGCGGCAAAATCCGGCCCGGAGACATGAATCCCGACCTCCACAGGTCCGCATGCCTCACCGGGGTTTAAAGACCGCGGAAGGCGTCACCGGCCATCTCCGCGAGCCCGGGGATTCCCGGAGAGGGCGGGAGCGTCCAGAGCCGCATGGCAATCCCTTGGCCATTCACGCGGCCAGTATATCCGCGTTCCGCTGCCGACGGCCCGCGTGCGGCAGAAATCGGATGGGTGCGGGAGACTGAAAACCGTTCCGGCTCGGCAGACGGTTTTCACTGCCCGGGCATCGACGGTCATCCCCAAAAAGGGGTGGACGGGAGCCGCCCGGCTGTCAGGTGCGCGATTGAGCAGCCGTCGCGACGGCGATCGGCCGCGTTGCCCGCACGGCCATGAGGTACCGCCAGACAACGACGGCGAAGACGGCCCCGAGGATGGGTGCGACCCAGAAGAGCCAGAGCTGCATCAGCGCCTCGCCCCCCACAAAGACCGCCGGCCCCAGGCTGCGTGCCGGGTTGATAGCCGCCCCCGTCACCTGCAGCGCCGCAAGAATCACCATGGTGAGCGCCATCCCGATCGCCAGGCCGGCAAACCGTTTCAACTCGTCGATGCAGGTGACCGACAGGATCACGAAGACGAACAGGCCTGTCATCAGCACCTCGACCAGGAACCCGGAGAGGAGCGAGTAGCCTCCCGGCGACAGCGCACCGTATCCGTTCGCGCCAAGACCGTCCACGGCCAGCGAATAGTCGGGATTTCCCATTGCGATAACGAGGAGGGCTCCGGCACCAAGGAGGGCACCCAGACACTGCATGACGATATAGGCGACAGCCTCCTTGAGGGGAATCTTCCCGGCGGCCAGCACGCCGACGGTCACGGCAGGGTTGACATGGCAGCCGGAGATATCCCCGATGGCATAGACCATCGTCATCAGGGTGAGTCCAAAGGCCAGAGCGATGCCGAGATTTCCGACCTGGCTGCCGCCCAGCACCGCACTTCCGAGGCCGACGAGCACCAGGGCAAAAGTGCCGAACATCTCGGCCGTATACTTCTGATTGAGACGTACACTCATCGTTACACCTCTCGTACTGCATTCGTGTCCGCCCTCTTCGCACCGAAGTCTTGACCCGGGGACAAACGGAGCTCTTGCCGGGCTGGGGCAGATGCTGCACGGGAGCCAGCAGAGCGGGAGAAGGCTTATATAAAAAACGTTATTGCAAAGGTGTATATAAGGACCGGTGCCTCGATACGACGGACCGTGCATCGATCCAGGGGATTTTGAGCTTCTGTGCAGAAGAAGGGGATGTTAGACATGCATTCGTGCTCCAGCCACGCCCCACAATACATCCCGCCGCGAAGGCTACGGGAGGCAGCTGCCCCCTCCTGCCGGGAGCGTCCCGCCCTGTTCTCGCTCGCTCCATCGGCAAAGAGCCGGCATAACCTTTAAAAGGCCAAACCGCCTCACAGAGAAAGCAAGGAGAAATCCGATGGTCTTCTGGCTCGATCCCCTCTACTTCCTGTTCGTGCTGATACCCACGCTGCTGATCTCCGCCGGGGTCCAGCTCTACCTGCGGAGAACCTACGCCAGATGGTCCACCGTCCGCAACGGGTCCAACCTGAACGGCGCCCAGGTGGGCCAGCGGATCTTCAGCCGCACGGCCCTGAAAGCCATTCCCCTGCAGCGCACACCCGGAGCGCTCTCCGACCACTTCGATCCCCGGGCCAACGTGGTCCGCCTCTCCGAGCCGGTGGCCGCCCAGCCCTCCATTGCGTCGATGGCGGTCACGGCGCACGAACTCGGGCACGTCCAGCAGTACCAGGCGGGCTCGGGGCTGATGCGGGTGCGCAACCTTCTGGTGCCGGCGCTGCGGTTCAGCCCGACCCTCGCGTACCTGTTCATCTTCTTCGGCATCATCGCCGGCGTGGCGGGGCTGCTCTGGATCGGGATCGGGTTCTTCCTCCTGGTGGTGATCTTCTCTGTCCTGACCATCCCCGTGGAGCTCGACGCCAGCCGGCGGGCTCTGCGGATGCTGGACGAGGCCAACCTGATCGTGGACGAGCAGGACCGCATCGGAGCCCGCTCGATGCTGAACGCGGCTGCCCTCACCTACGTGGGCGCAGCGGCCGTCGCGATCCTGCAGCTCCTCTATTACATCGGTCTCGCGCGGCGGTAGGTGGGGGAATACCCTCGGGACAGGTGCTACCCGCCGGATCCACGGCTCGTGCGGCACCACGGAGGGGGATCGGCGGCCAATTGCGGATTCCTGGAGGTTTTTTATGTCAGATCGGGCTCCTGCTGCGTTTCGGTTCATTGCATATTCTTCACTGGTTTAAAGGGGCTTTGCGTCATCAGCAGAGCGTTGCGCACGTTCATTAACGGAAAATGCCATGGCACATTGCCACGTGGGGAGGGGATTTTGAATGCAAACAGCAGGAATGGTCATGGGAATTCTCTCGTGTGCTTCGTTCCCGTCGTCCCCGGTGCGGCGAAGCCTGCGATATGTCCCGGGCAGGCGACCCCCATCACGGGCTGCAGGGTGGTCGACCAGCCCGGAACGCATGTTCTGAAACGCGATCCCCGGAACGTGGATCCAGACGCCGGCGGTTCGTGCATCGATGTCCGGACGGCTGCGACGATCGGCGGGCGGGGGCATGCGCTGGACGGCGTCGGCACGGGAACAGGCATCTCGATCAGCGGCATGGACACCCCCGACGGATCCGTTGTCCGCAACCTGGCGCTGACCGACCGGGAGAGCGGTATCGGCATCACTTCTGCGTAAGCATCGATATCAGCGGTTGCAGGCTTCAGGACAATCGGTTCGCCATCGCCGCTGACGGCGGTATCGCTGTGCGGGACAGCACCGTCGAGGGAGCGAATTCGGCATCTTCTGCGAACCCTTGTCCGGCTGCAGCGTCTTTGTCAGCCAGATCAAGGACAACGACCCGGGAATCCTGATGTGGGATTCTACAAGCGGCACGATCGCGAACGACTATCCCCGGAATGCGGGCGACCGGGATGCCCGGGGCATCCCCGAGTCCACGCCATGCAACACCATGCTTACGCGGACGAGAAACATCGTCGGCGGCAGGAGGAGCGGCGGGAACTACTGGCATCCCCCGGAGACGATGGATACTCGGAGATCTGTCTCGACGCCGATCAAGACGGCATATGCGTCCGGGCGTACGACCTGGGAGGGGTACATGGACAACTTCACGCTCGCGGGCCCCGTGAAGGGAAGGATCAGGAATTGTTCCTGCGGCATCTCCGCAGCTCTTTTTAAAATCTTCCGGGCGGAAGCAAAAGAGATGCGCCATCCGCGCTCGCGCTCTATGAATCCTGACGGATCCCTGCGAGCGGGCATATCCTCTTGTTGGAAAAAATTTCATAAATACGGCCATTTCAGACTCATTCCCCTGAGGATTCGCGTTCTTATGCAGGCGGCATACGTTTATTAGTCAGGGTTGCCATTACACCGTTCCGTAAGGGGTTACCATGCGAACAAATCTGGTCGTTTTATGCATTTTTCTGATTCTGGCAATTGCCGTCTCCGCTTCGGCCCAGACTGCCGTCACCGAGTGCGGGGTGATCGACGCACCGGGCACCTACGTCCTCGAGCGGAACATCTCCAACGGGCCAAGCGACATCTGCATCGACATACAGTCGGGAGGCGTGGTGCTGGACGGGCAGAACCATACGATCAGCGGGCGGTCCGGCTCGGTCGGGATCCGGGTGCCGGAGATCGTCACGACGGACCCCGGGAATGAATCCACCGACGTGGCGATCCGGAACGTGACGGTGCGGGACGGCGTATACGGCATCTACGCCGGTTGTGACGGCATGAACATCTCCACCGTGACTCTCCTGAACAACTATGCCGGGCTGTTCGTCGCCGAGGCCTATCAGGTGGTCATCCGCGGCTCCCGGCTGGAGGGGAACGGTGCCGGGATCGACATCGCCGACGCGACCCTCATCGCCGTCTCCAACCAGATCGTCAACAATACCGTCGGCGTGGTGATCGGCCCCTCGCTCAGCGGCGGGGGGAGCGTCTTCTATGACAACAACTTCACCAACACGAACAACTTCTTCATCTGGTCGGAAGAGGGCAGCGGCAGGGAACCGCTGTTCTTCGAGAACACCTGGAACTCCACCTTCAGCAACGCCAGCAACATCATGGGCGCCGGGGCATTCGGGGGCAACTACTGGGCCACGCCCAACGGCACGGGATTCTCGCAGACCTGTGCGGACGCCGACGCCGACTTCATCTGCGACGACCCGTTCTCGCTGGCCCCGAACAACACCGACTACCTGCCCCTCGCTCTGCCTGGCAACCGCACCGTGACTGCGATGGGCCGTTGACTTCGCCCATTTTTCGGAGCCGCGCTGCCGCTCCTGTCGTCAGCCCGCTGCACACGGCGCGGTCAGGCAGGCCCTTCTCAGGATCGGCAGGACCCCTGGGTGTCAGACGGTTCGATCCGCATCAGGGCACGGGAGGACAGCGCAGGCCATCGCACCTTGGGGTATCCTCCTGCAGTGCGACAACCCGCAGGGGAGGGCGGGGGTGAGGGCTTGCCCTCACCCCCGCCTGCGATAGCTTCCCGGACGCGGGGACGCATCCCGACGAGCGGGTGCGCACAACCTCTCCCGGCTTCTTCGAATATCCGCATCTTCCCTGCTCGGTTCCATCGCGCCGAAGGCATAGGAAGCGGTGGATCCCCCGGCTCCGCTATGGATCCTTGTCGTCCATGCCCGCGGCAGATCCCTCTGCAATCCAGATTTCTCTGCCCGGCCGGCGAGAGATCGATTCTCCCGGTTGCCCCATCGCGAAGAGGGGGGAGATGGTGACGAGGGACGGGGACGCTGTCGCCTTCGTCTCCTGCGAATGTCCTGCGGGCAGGGCGAACGGGGCGCCCTGCCGTCCTGACTGCTGCACCCGGGTACGGGCGGATCCCCCAAACACAAATTTGATGCACCGGTGAACTGAACTATCTCGTATTGCCGGAGGTCTCGGAGCGATCGCATGGATGCTGAAGACCTGAAGCATACGGTTTCCGATGTAAAACAGCAGCTTCACGAGATCCTCGAAAAAGCCGACGACGCCCATCCGGAATTGCGATCGCGATTGCAGGATCTGATCGATACCCTGGACGAGCGGTGTAAGCCCTCCTCCCCGAAAGAGCGTGGAAAGAGGGGTGGACACCCCCTGCGGGACGAGGGGGCGATCTACCGCGCGGTTGGGGAGTCGATACCCTACGGCATCTGGATAGCCGACGAGAGCGGCGGAATGGAGTACGTCAGCCCGTCGTTCCTGGACCTGATCGGGATGAGCCTGGAGGATGTGCGGCAGTTCGGCTGGACCGCCCGCCTTCCCTGGGAGGACGTGGTGCCGACCATGCGGGACTGGAACCGCACCGTGCAGGAGGGGGAGTTCTGGGACTATGAGTACCGCATCCTTGGGAAAGACGGCAAGTACCGCACCATCCTGAGCCGTGGCGTCCCCATTCGGAACAGCAGGGGAAGGATCGTCCGCTGGGCCGGGATCAATCTGGACGTCACCGCCCAGCGTGAGGCGGAGCACGCCCGCGATCGACTGCTTGCGGAGGTCCAGCAGAACAGCCGCGACCTGGAGGCGTTCAACCGCAGCCTGATCGCGGCGAACGATCGGCTGCGGCGGCAGACGGAAGAGCTCCAGGCCTATACGGACTCGCTTGCCACTCTCACCCAGGAACTCGCCTACCAGAAGGAGCTGATCGACGCGGTCGTATCCACCCTTCCCCACCACATCAGCATATGGAGCGAGGACGGGCGCTGGCTCTGGATGAACCGGCGGGCTGCAGTTGCTCACGGCGTACGGGCGGAGAAGGTGCTCGGGAAGACATGGCAGGAGGCCGGGCTCGATCCCGCGATGATGGTGCCCTTCATGGAGGACGTGCAGAAGGTTGTCTCGACACGGGAGCCGCTCCGCCGGGAGGTGCGGTATCCCGCTGCCGCGGGTGACCGCTGGATGGAGCATATCCTCGTGCCGTTCCGGAACCCGGACGGCACCGTCACCTCCGCCCTCGTCGTCTCCCACAACATCACCGACAGGAAGGAGGCGGAAGAGCGGCTGCAGCAACTTCTGGAGGCGAACCGGGACCTGGTGCAGTCTCTGAAAGAGGAACGGGACCTCCTCGACACGATCATGGAGAACACCGAGATCCACCTGGCCTACCTGGATCCAGAGTTCCGGTTCGTCCGCGTGAACTCAGCCTACGCCGCCGGTTCCGGATACTCGCAGGAGAAGCTGCTGGGGAAAAACCACTTCGACCTCTTCCCGAACGCCGAGAACCAGGCGATCTTCGAGCGGGCGCGGGAATCGGGGGAGCCGGTACGGTTCAGGGCCAGACAGTTCGTCTACGAGAACCAGCCCGAACGGGGCGTGACCTACTGGGACTGGAGCCTGGTGCCCGTCCGGGAGGCGGACGGGCGGGTGCGGGGACTTGTCCTCTCCCTCGCCGACGTGACCGACCGCAAGCGGTCGGAGGAGGAGCTGATGCGAGGGCACGAGCTCCTCCAGGGCATCATCGACACGATCCCCGTGATGATCACCATCTACGATCCCCACCTCCAGTCGTTCCGGGTCAACCGGGAGTTCCGGCGCGTTCTGGGCTGGTCCGAGGAGGATGCGGACGATGGCGGGCTCATGGCGTGCTGCTATCCCGATCCCGAGTACCGCCAGGAAGTGTCGCGCTTCATGCAGTCCCTGGAACCGGGGTGGCGGGACTTCCGGGTGACCGCAAAAGACGGCAGCGTCGTGGCGAGCTCCTGGGCGAACATCCGCCTACGTGACGAGACCCAGATCGGGGTCGGAATCGACATGCGGGATCGCAAACAGGCCGAAGAGGCGATGAAGCAGTATGCGGCGGAGCTCCGCCGGTCCAACGAGGACCTGGAGCGGTTCGCGTATGCCGCCTCCCACGACCTGCAGCAGCCCCTGCGGACGATCACGAGCTACTCCCGCCTGCTGGCGCGGCGGTACAGAGGGAAGCTGGATGCGGATGCCGACGAGTTCATCGGGTTCATCGAGCAGGGCGGGCGGCGGATGCAGGCGCTGATCACCGATCTGCTGGAGTACTCCCGGGTGAGCACCCGCGCCCGCCCTCTGGAGCCGATTCCCGCAGGGAAGCCGCTGGAGGAGGCCCTGGAGAATCTGCGATTCCCGATCGGGGAGAGCGGTGCGGAGATCAGCAGCAGCCCCCTCCCGACTGTGCTGGCCGATCCGCACCAGCTGCGGCAGGTCTTCCAGAACCTGATCGAGAACGCGATCAAGTTCCGGAGAGCGGAGGAGCGGCCACGGGTGCGGATCGCGGCTGAGCGGGAGGGCACGATGTGGCGGTTCTCGGTTTCCGACAACGGGATCGGGATCGAGCCGCAGTACTTCGACCGCATCTTCGTCGTCTTCCAGCGGCTCCACGGGCAGGATCGGTACGAGGGGACCGGGATCGGGCTCGCTCTCTGCAGGCGGATCGTCGAACGGCACGGCGGGCGGATCTGGGTCGAGTCCGAGCCCGGGAAGGGATCCACCTTCCACTTCACGCTGCCGGCGGCGGAGCAGCACTGCCTCCGCTGAACGAGGGCTGCAGGGGATCCGCCGGGCTCCGGCGGGGCAACGGCATCAGCGGTCCGTGCGCTCCCCGGCAGTGTCACCAGGCATGTATCCGGTGCCTGCGGCCCGCGAGGTGGATACGGATCGTCTCCCCGTCGGGAGGCAAACTCCGCCCGCATCGCCTGCGGCGTCATCTCGACCTCGCGGAACCAGCCCTTCTCGCAGGTCTGCATCGCCCCCGCTACCCCCCCTCCGCGGCTCCACGAGCGGCGGGGGGAACCCTGTCAGGCGGGCATGCATCCGCCACCGATCCTGCAGCCCGCGATGCTGCAGGATCGTCCGCGTCCCCGCGATCCGCCCTGCATGCAACGGCTCCTCAGGGGGCAACCGTGTGATTGATCACGGAGTGGCATACCGATCGCCAGAAGTCTGAACGAGAAGGAGTTGCAGGGCATCGCAGGAACGCTCCCGCATCGCCATCCCTTGGGGGTAAGGGCGTTTCCGGAGTCGGGACGGCCCGGAGCAGCGGCAGACGGCTTCTCACTGCCCGTTCGCCGGGGGAATTGTCCGCCGGAAACGGTGCGTAGCTCCGGTCTGGCAGCCTGCAGCAAGGCCTGCCTGCCTTCTCCAGCGCGCGATGAGTGTCAGTCCGCCATCCTCCCGGCGCAGGCGAAGTCGATGTGGCCGTTGCAGGGATCCGTTCCGAGCAGGCGGACGCGGACCCTGTCCCCCACCTGCAGCCCGCGCTCGCCCCGCACCACCCTCCCTTCGACGGGCGGCGCGATCAGGCGCACGTATGTCCCCTTCTCGGCTGCGCCGGTGACCAGCCCCTCGAAGACGTCCCCGATGCGGTCCCGGAGGAGCACCGCGGCCGCCGCCTTGCGCACGAACCGCTCGACCTTCTTGGAGGCCTTCTCCCGCCCGGTGAGCCGGGCGGCCTGTTCGGCCAGTTCGCCGGCCGTGTAGGGGAGGGGTGCATCGTCCAGGACCGCCTTGATCAGCCGCTGGTTGATCACGTCCACGTAGCGGCGGTTCGGGGCCGTGGCGTGGGTGTAGTCGGTGACGGCGAGACTGAAGTGGCCCGTCGGGTCCTCGTCGGGCCCGAGGGCCATGTACTCGCCGGGGCCCAGCAGTTTGACGATGGTCAGGGAGAGATCCGGAAACCGTTCGGGATCGGCGTCCCGTCTGTGGTCGAGGAACTTCGCGAGCGCCCGAACGTCCGCTCTCGCGGGAAGCGTCCAGCCGTACTCCGCCGCCTTCTGCACGATCCGCTCCCAGTACCTGGGGGTGCGCACGACCCGCTGGATCATCGGGACGCCGGCAGCCCCCAGGCGGGCGACCATGACGCCGTTCGCGGCGATCATGAACTCCTCGATCAGGTGCCGGGCGGCGTTCTCCCGCTGGATGACGAGGTCCCGCACGCGACCGTCCTCCATCCGCGGTTCGGCCTCGATGGTCTCGAGGTCGAGGGCCCCCTGCTCCATGCGTCGCCGCCGCATGCGGCGGGCGGCCGTATCCTGGAGGAGGAGCTGTTCTGCGAGCCCGGGGATCTCCCGAACGGCGGCGGGCATCGGGCCGGACCCTTCCAGCCAGGCCCCGACCTCCTCGTAGACCAGCTTGGCCTTGTTGTTCACCAGCGCCCGGTAGATGGCGCCGCTGCGGACATCCCCGTTCTGCAGGACTGCGTACTCGATCACGACCGCACTGCGGTCCCGGGCGGGCAGGAGGGAGGAGATGCCTTTACTGAGACGGTCGGGGAGCATGGGGAAGGTCAGGACGCCGGTGTAGACCGAGGTGCCGTTGTGGGCGGCATGGCGGTCCGTCGGGCAGCCCTTCGGTATGAAGAGGTCGACATCGGCGATCGCGACCCTGACAAGGATCTCGCCGTGCGGGCCCGGCTCGCAGTACTCCAGCTGGTCGAGGTCGAGGGAGTCGATGTTGTCGACCGAGGACCAGAGGAGCGAGCGGAGGTCCCGCCCGTGGTTCTGGCTGTTCAGCAACTGCGCATCGAGGGCGCCGACCTCATGGATGACGGGTTCGGGGAACTCGGGCAGGAAGCCGTAGCGGCCCATCGCGTCCCGGGCGATGGCCTCCAGGTCGATATCGTTCGCAGGCATTCTGCAACTGCATAGAGATTCGTCTCCAGGCATAAATACCGCCGCCCATCGGCCCACGGGATCCTCGAAGTCTCTTTGAGTGGAACAGGATATTCCGCGGGGATCGCGGGCGATTGCATAACGGTCCCCAACACGGCAGGGAACCGGCGGCAGGGGGATCCCTCTCGATCCGCTCTTTCCCCGTACGGTGGGCCCGGATATTTGGAGCAGTGTCGTCAGAGAAACGGTAGGGCGGAGGGGATGCATGAGCATTCGGACCCCGGTCGAACTGAAACCCTTCTCCTGGAATGGATGCCCGTCACTCTGGTACAGGCCCTATCGCATGCAGGGGTGGGGGCGATCGGGGGAGAGTCCGTCTCGTGCAGGTCATCCTATCCAGATCGTCATAGTTTAACGGGCTATCGTGATGGCGGGGGGTTGGGGGGAGGGTGCGCCCCCTCCCCCCATCAGTGCGATAGGACTTGTATATGGGAAGCAGGGATCGAAATTTTCTGCAAGAGGCATGACCTGAACCCTTTCCCCGAAGAAAAGGGTTCTTTGCACCATCCCCGGGGCTCTGTCATAACACAGGAGTGAGGATGGCGAATCGGGATGTCCTGCTCTCCATCACATATCGGGGAGTGGAATCCAGAATAAGGAGTTGACGGTGTTCGGTAGACTCTTGAAATCGGGAACCATTAAATTCGTGTACACACCAATGCACCGGCATGTGCGGCAGGTTCGCGATCGCGATCACGGTCGGCATCGAGGATCGGTTCGGGGCGAAGAGACCGCCCTTCGAGATCCGCCCCCGCTACAACATCGCCCCCTCCCAGGACGTCCCCGTCGTTGCCGGCGACCCCGAGAACCCCGCAGAGCGCGAGATCGTCCCGATGCGGTGGGGCCTCATCCCCTCCTGGTCGAAGGACGCCCGCGCCGGCTACCGCATGATCAATGCCCGGGCCGAGACGCTTGCCGACAGACCGGCGTTCCGGTCCCCGCTGAAACGCCGCCGCTGCCTCGTGCCGGTGACCGGATTCTACGAATGGAAACAGGCAGGGTCCCGAAAAGTCCCCTACTACATCGACCGGAAAGACCACTCGCTCTTTGCCTTCGCCGGGCTGTACGACATCTGGAGGGATGCCGGGGGAGAACCGGTAAAGACCTTCACCATCATCACGACGGCTGCAAACGACCTGATCGCACCCATTCACGACCGGATGCCCGTCATCCTCTCCCGGGAGAACGAGGACGCATGGATGCGGGGCGGGACGCTCGAGCCGGACGAACTCGAGCGCCTGCTGGCGCCGTATCCCTCTCACGAACTCGAGGCCTATCCGGTCTCGCCAGCCGTAAATAATCCCGCGAACGAAGGCCCCGACCTGATCGCCCGGGCGCCAGGACTCATTTCCGGATAGCATCGAGCGGGGGTCGGAGCTGCCGAAGAGGGCCAATCCACCTCAGATTATTATTACGAAACTACAATCGGCAATTTTTTCCCCGTATTCTCATCCGTTCACGAGCCGGGGCGTCGATCGGGCGTCCGCCCGAACTCCCGGCAGGCGATGAGCGCCAGGAAGGGGAGCAGGAGGAGCCAGTAGTGGAGGTACTGGCGGACGAGGAGCGTGCCCAGGAAGGCGAGGACGAAGAGCCCCAGCGTCCGCTCTTCAGGAGAGCGGAACCCGCTCTTCACCGCGCTGCCCGCCGCGAAGACGAGCGTCGGCAGCACCATCGCGACGCTGCCGACGAGGTTGGCGGCAAACCCGATCGGGTCGGTCGGGCGGTAGTTGGGGATTCCGGGGACGCCGTCGTCCAGCAGGTAGCCCGGCCCGATCGAGAACGTCCAGTGGAGGGCGGCGGCAGTCGCCTCCATCCCGTAGGCGAGGTAGAGGATGCCGAACGTGCCGACCACGGCGGCGACCGCCGGCAGCACCAGGCGGTGGTACCGTCGCTCCCCCCGCGCATGCATCAGGTAGAGGAGGGGGATCAGGGCGAGGGCGGCATACTGCTTGAACCCGACGGCGAGCCCGACGAAGAGGCCGGCGAGGGCGTAGTTAGACTTACGCGCCGAGATGTAGGCGCAGAGCAGGAAGAGCACGCCGAACTGCTCGGCGAAGAGGAAGTAGCCCTGGACGAAGACCGATGCCACCAGGAAGAGCAGGCCGGAGAAGTATCCCGCGGCGGATCCGTAGTCCTCCCTCCCGATCCGCCAGATCAGGAGGGCGGACGCCACGTTGAGACCGGCCATGACGGGGATGTCGATGGAGCCCGCCGGTGCTATGAGATCCATGAGCGCCACGGCGAAGTAGAGCAGAGGGGGTTTGGGATCGACGTAGTCGACGTAGGGCGCGAGCCCCGCGATGATCGCCTCGGCCATGGAGTGGAACCGCGCCGCGTCGAACGAGGCCCAGGGGCTGTCCGCGAGGTGCAGGGTGAGGATCAGGTAGGCGATAATGGCGGCGACGAGGACGTAGGTCCCGCAGACGACCGCCGTCTCGGCCTTCTTCCCCTGCAGGCGGCTCCAGCCCTCCCGAAGAACTGATAGCGGGGCACTGCGGTTGAGGTCGCGTGATCTATCCGGCTGCATCTCTGGCTCCAGGACTGCTCTCCAATCTGCAGGATCGCACCGGCATCTCAACTCTTACGACGGGTCTCTCTCGGGGGATCGTTTTCGACCGGCCCGTGCCGATGATTCCCGGCACGGCGACTGCCGCCGGAACACGGGGCCTGCAGCGGTCGGGGTGCCAGGGTCCTGCCCCATGGGATCTGTCGCCCATCCCTCACAAGACTGCCGATCCGGACGGGCGCATCGCAACCGCCGCCCGCCGGTCGGGCCGGGAAAGAGGTGTGGTATCGGCATCCTCGGGCAGGGGCCTCTGGCGCTCCCCTCACCGCCGCCCGTACTTCTTGAAGACGTACCACAGTCCCCCGATCACCGCACCCAGGATCAGGATGCCGTAGATCGCGATGTTGCTGTTCTCCTTCACCACGATCCGGAACTCGTCCGCCTTCTCCGCCTGCTCGCTCCTCACCTTCACGGCCACCTTGTACTCGCCGGCAACGATATCGGCCGGGGGCACCAGCTGGATGGAGAACGTCCTCCGCTGGTCCGGCTCGAGGCTGGCGACGGACTCCGGGCTGATGCTCGCCCGCCACCCCTGCGGGGCGCTCACCTCGGCGCTGACGTTTGTCAGGGCGCCGCCCGTCCCGGCGTTCGTGACCGTGACGTCGAAGGAGACGGTGCTTCCCCGCTCCAGCTCGTAGCGGTATCCGCGGGAGGAGAGCTGCATCTCCAGGCTCCCCCGCACCTTCAGGGTCAGGTTCTGCCCGTAGTCCTGCGTGGAGGAGTGCGCGACGCCGGTGAAGTTGTACTCCCCGGTTGCGACGCCGTAGGGCGGGATGAACTCGAGGTAGAGCGTCTTCTCCTCGCCGGACTTCAAGAAGATCTCGGAGAGCCCCCCGGTCTCCCCGGCGCTCTCCTTGTAGCCCGCATACCAGCCGTCGGGAAGCCCCTCGACACCCAGGCGGTAGGTGTCGTCGGTCTTCCCGATGTTGCGGATGCGGAACTCGAAGAGCGGGCGGCTCCCGACCATGACGGTCTTCAGGGGGGACTTGGCCACGAACTCGGCGGCGTACATCTCCCTATCGAGGGCGATCAGCCCGAGATCCGTCGTCTTGCCGACGCGGATCTCGACGTCCTTATCCTCCCAGCTGCGGTAGCCCGCCTGCTCGATGGCCACGCGGTAGACTCCCTTGGGCAGGTCGATGCTGATCTTGCCCTCCGCCGTCGTCCGCATCTGGTCCACGATCGTGGTGCCGCGGTAAGCGGTGACCATGGCACCCTTGACGGCTCCGCCCTCCTTGTCCACGACCGTGAAGGCGAGCGTCCCCTTCTCGCCGCTGTGGGTCTCGTCGATCTTCACGTACAGCCAGAGGCTGTCGTCGCCCACCTTCACGAGCACCCGGTACTCTCCGATCCCGGCATCCCCGGGTGTTCCGACCTCCAGCGTCACGGTGCGGGACGCCCCCTCGGGCAGCAGCACCTTGTAGACCTCCTGGCTGCCGTCCTTGAAGGCGAACTCCCAGTCCGTCGACCTCGAGTAGACCTGGTGGATCAGGTTGTAGGTGGCGGTCGGGCCGCGGTTTAAGATGGTGATCTCGAACGTGGCGGTATCCCCGGCGTCCACCACCTGGCCGGGGAAGTCGCAGCGCAGTTCGACCCGCTGCTCGATCGTCTGGGCGAGCGCCGGTGCGGCGAGGAGGGCGGTCAGGAGGACGAGGGCCAGCAGGCCCCGGGAAACGCGTGCTGCCGTCATCGTACATCCATCCGCATGAACTTCACGTAGGCGACGCCGAAGAAGACGACCGGGAAGACGAAGAGCGCCGCGATGTTCTTCCACAGTTTCCCGAGCACCTCCATCAGGTCAGGTTCGCTCTCCCCGCCGGGCATGGGGGCGGGCAGGATGGTGGCGCCGTCCATGTAGGTGATGTAGCGCGGGTTCATGATCGCCATCGCGATCGTCATGTAGTTCACCTGGGGTGAGACCAGGTTGACCGCATCGGAGATCGCCCTCCGCTTCTCCCAGTAGGCCCGCATCTCCTCCTCGTAGCGCTGCCATTCGCCCTTGTCTTCGATGATAGTCTCCACCTTCTCGACGACGGTCGAACTCGCCGCACCCTGGCCGGCATACACGACCCGCTCCATGGGGATTGGCATGGGATAGGGCGTATCCGGCGGCTCTGGCGGGTCTCCGACGATCACCGTGGTGAGGGTGCCCCCGACCAGGCTCATCAGGACCGCGAGCGTGAAGAAGATCACCAGGGAGTAGATCAGGGCGTTCCCGCTCTCGCTCGAGACCGTGGACATCAGCAGCGCCACGGCGAAGAACGAGAGGAGGTAGACGACGGATACCGCCCCCAGTAGGGCGATCGCCGAGAGTTCGCCGATGCCGGGGACGATGCTGAAGATGAGCAGCACCGCCAGGGAGACGAGGAACCCGGCGCCCATGGCGAACGCCAGGGCGAGCACTCCCCCGAGCGCCTTGCCGTTGACGATCTCGTCGCGGTAGACCGGATGCGAGAGGAGGGATTTGAGCGACCGCGTCTCCTTCTCCCGCGAGATGAGATCGAACCCCATCGCGATGCCCAGGATCGCCCCGAGGGTCCCGATCTCGCTCGCCATGAACATGAAGACGTTCAGGACGGACGGCCTCTCGGGCATCCAGCCGATATCCTCCCCGGCGGGCAGCCGGGCCATCTGCTCGGCGTAGGACTCCAGCTGCTGGTTGTAGTTCTGGATGCCCTGGTAGAGCCCCATCGTGGAGATGATCAGAAAGAGGCCGAGGATGACCAGGAACCGGCGGCTGGTCAGGTGGTCGGCGAACTCTTTCCTCGCGACGTTGAAGAGACCGGCGACAGTCATGATTCACCCCGGTAGACGGACAGGAAGACCTCTTCCAGACTTGGCCGCACCCGTTTCAGCTCCCGGATCCGCGCGCCGCTCTCGTGGAGCGACGCGGCGACGGCGTCCCGGATGTCCGAGCGGGACTCGATCACGGCCCAGTGCCCGTCGTACTCCGCGTTCAGGATGTCCGCGTGGGCGATCTCGGGGATCGGGCCGGCGGTCTCGACGTAGATCTTCACGCTCTCGGTGCCAGAGCGATCGAGCGCGGTCTTGACCTCCTCGAGCGTGCCCTGCGCGATCAGTCTCCCCTTCCGCAGGATCCCGATGGTGGTGCAGACCTGCGTCACCTCCGAGAGGATGTGGGAGGAGACGAAGATCGTCTTCCCCTCGCGGGAGAGGCGGTGGACCAGGTCGCGGTACTCCGCGATCGCCTCGGGGTCGAGGTTCGCCGTCGGCTCGTCTAAAAAGAGGACCAGGGGGTCGTTGAGCAGCGCCTGGGCGAGACCGAGCCGCTGCTTCATCCCGCGGGAGTACTCCCCGGCCTTCTGGGTTACGCCGTCAAGGTGGACGAGCTCCAGAAGTTCGCGGATCCGCTTCTTCCGCTCCCCGGCGTCCATGCGGTAGAAGCGGGCGAAGTAGTCCAGGTTCTGCTCGGCGGTCATGTTGCCATAGAACCCGACGTCCTCAGGCAGATAGCCGACGATCTCCTTCACCTGGATGGGATTTGTGGCGACCTCGATGCCGTTGATGTGGCAGCTCCCCTCGGTGGGCTCGATCATGCCGACGAGCATCAGGATCGTCGTGCTCTTCCCGGCCCCGTTGGGGCCCAGGAAGCCGAAGATCTCGCCTTTCGCCACCTCGAGGTTCAGGGCGTCGACGGCTCTCTTCCCGTTGTAAACCTTCGTGAGATTCTGCGTCTGTATCAATTCAACACACCTTTTATAGAATTCCCGCGGCAGAGCGGCCGTAGCGGCGAAGTGTCCGCTCTCCGCCTGCGCACCCGCACCGCGGGGAAGATCCCGGAGGATGCAGGCGGGATGCGATACCGGTTATTTCGGCAGGTATCCTTAAGTACCTTCTTTAGACTTCGAATATTTTCGAAGTTACGCGGAGATCGACCGCTCCGATGGCGAAGAACGGCGGAGTTCCGCTGGAAGGCGACAATTTTTCCGTCGATCGGGCCTGCGGGCGGGCATGCGGCCGGCCCCCCTGCAGGTGAACGGTCAACGCCATGGCATATACCATTTCTGTCGCAATCGTATACACGTCGTGGGCGTGCCCGCCGCTCCCGTTCTGGCGAACGGCAGGATTCCACACGGCGGCGTCGAGTGTGGATCGCGCCCGGGGCAATCCCGCGCAGGATATGCCGGAAGAAAAGGATGGCGATGTGCCGGCAGGGACGGGATATCCGGGGAGCGGCAGAATTTTGCCGTCGTACCAACGGGGAGAACTTCTGCCAACTCCGGGGTGGCGGTACCTATGGCGTATTTCCCGGGTCCCGCCGCACATTGTACAGAGCCTCTCTGCCGGGCCTCGCACGTTCTTCCCGTTCAGGCACTCGCGTTCTCGCGGGCACCCCCCTCCGTCGCGGCGGACGCGGCCTGCCGGCGTGCAGGCATCCGGGCCGGATCGACGGGTATGAGACCGGGGCCCGCAGAGCCGAACACCTGCTCCCGTGCCCGATAGGTTCGAAAATAGTCGGAGTTAATGCTTTAAATTATCCGGGTGCCAATACCCGGCCATGCAGAAGACGATCCGTGGAACTCTGGTCCTGGTGTCCGTCGTCGCCCTCGGCATCCTCCTGGCGGGGTGCCTGGGTGCAACGGACACGACATCGGTCCAGCCGGGATCATCCGGAGGGCAGGCGAACGCCACCCCGACCGATGCCGGCGGCGTGGTGGCGGGGAACAATCGCTTCGCCGTCGACCTCTACCGGGAACTGGCAGACGATCCGCGGTATGCGGACGGCAACATCTTCTTCTCGCCCTTCAGCCTCTCGTCGGCCCTGGCGATCACCCTCGAGGGCGCCCGCGGCGAGACGGCGGAGGAGATCCGGGCGGTGTTTGGCTTTCCGGAGAATGAAACTATTCGAAGGGAGGGTTTCGCGGCGATCTACGCAGGTATCAACAGCGGCGATCGCAACTACACCCTGCGCACGGCGAACGCCCTCTGGGCGGAAGAGACGTATCCGTTCCTGCCCGGCTACATCGATATCGCCGGTCGCTACTACGCGGCAAACGTCACCAACCTCGACTTCATAAACGCGCCCGAACCCTCGCGCATCGCGATCAACGCCTGGGTGGAGGAGCAGACCGAGGAGCGGATCCGGGACCTGCTGCCGGCGGGCTCGATCGATCCGCTGACGCGGCTCGTCATCACGAACGCGATCTACTTCGAGGGCACCTGGGTCAAGCAGTTCGACACGAACAGCACCCGGGAGGAGGAGTTCCGTACCGCCTCCGGTGCTGCCGTGTGGATCCCGATGATGCAGAGGACCGACGAGGAGGCGATCTACAACTACACGGAGACCGACGCCCTGCAGGTGCTCGAGATGCCCTATGTCCGCGATGGAGGACGGGCGCTGTCCATGCTCGTCCTCCTGCCGAGAGAGGATAACCTGACGGCGGCGGAGGCGGCGCTCGACGCGGAGAATCTGTCGGCACTGCGGCAGTCGCTCGTATCGCGGCGCGTCGACGTCTTCTTCCCGAAGTTCCGGCTCGAGACGGAGTACCGCCTGCCCGGAACGCTCGCGGCAATGGGGATGCCGACGGCGTTCGCCCCCGGCGCGGCGGACTTCTCGGGGATGGACGGCACGAAGGACCTGTATATCAGCGACGTCGTGCACAAGGCGTTCGTCGACGTGAACGAGGAGGGCACCGAGGCGGCGGCGGCGACGGGCGTGGTCATGCGGGTGCTGATGGCCCCCTCCCCCGAAGAGCAGATACCGGTCTTCCGCGCCGACCATCCGTTCCTGTTCCTGATCCAGGAGAACGAGAGCGGCGCCATCCTGTTCATCGGGCGGGTTGCAGACCCGGGCAGCTGATCCCCGGGGCACATCCTGCCGAGGGATATTTTTACCCCTCGGGACGGCCGCCACCCGGTGAGAGGCCGTGGCGGTTAGCGGTATGAGTGCGTCAGCCGGGGTCGGCGGTATTCTATCCCGGGATCTGCGGCACATTCCTGCTGTGACCCGGGACGATCGGGCCTGCACTCTCTCGGAGAGGAGTGTTCGGGTATCCCCCCTCGAATCCGCTTCAAACGCCGGGGCTCCGTTCTGCAATCTCTACGCTGCATCCGGTATTCCAAGGAGCGTGAGCCCGGTGTATCCGATGATATACCAGATCAGGAACCCGACGACGACCGAGACCAGGTTGAAGCCGTTGAGAACTCCGAGGAATATCGTCATGAAGAACGCGAAACCGCCCGCCAGGTTCTCTCGAGCACCCATATTCTCACCGTCGAAGGGGAATGTACAGGAATCGGCGGGCTATCGTATATAGATGCCTATGACCCGGGGATAGCCGCGGTTCCGGAGCATTCTCTCGCTTCGCATTGCGGGATTGGGGAGATCGGGGCCCGATCTGCCCCTCACCCGTATAGTTCGCGGTCTGGCAGGGATGGCAGGGCGTATCACGGATCCCGACGGCAAAATCGCAAGGGGTATATGAGAGCGGCCTGAAGATCGTATCGATCGCATGGCCAGCTCTTTTGTAAAAGATATACAGAACTTCATCCTCTCGCCGGTCGCCGCGTTCCGCTCGTCGAGGCAGTCGAGCATCGCTCGGGCCTTCCTGTACTATGCCGTCCTCCTCGTCCTCCACGCCGCTGCCTCCTTTCTCCTGGTGATGGCGACCCTGCGGAGGGTGGATGCGGGCCTCTCGGGAGCCTTCTATGGTCCCATCATGAGCGGGCTCGCCATCCTGGCCCTCGGGGGGCTGGTGCTCCAGATCGGGGTCATGCTCCTCGGCGGGCGGCGGGGCCTCGCCCCGACCTGTAAAGCGGCGATGTACGCCGCCACGCCCTGGCTCCTGTTCGGCTGGTTCCCGATGGTCGGGCCGATCCCCGTGCTCTGGTCGCTCGGGCTGCTGGCGATCGGGATCCGCGAGCTGCAGGGGATCTCCCTGGCACGGTCCGCCGGCGTGGTGCTGTTCGCGGTGGTCGTGGGATTCGTGACACTGCTGATCTCCCTGTCGAGAATCGTGTAAAGAGCACGCATTCTCTTCCAAGGACAGCGGGGCTGCCACGTGCCCCCTCGCCCGGGCGTGCTTCCCCGGGGCGCCAGCGCCTCTGTCCGGCCATGCATCCCGATCGCGATGGCGGTGATACCCTTCCAGCCCCTCCCATCGGACGCCGCGGGATCCGGGGAACGTCAGGACGGCAATCATCCCTCGCCGCCCGTGCCCCGCTTCCCGCCCAGCCTCTGGAACTCGCGGTACGAGTACACGACGGTACATAGGGCGACCGTCCCTACAGGGACCAGAATGAACCAGATCGCGAGGTCCGGAAAGAGGAGCCCGCCCAGGGCGAGGAGTGCCGCAGCCCTGAAGAGCCTGGCCCCCAGGCGGTGTGTCTTCTTCCAGACCGCCTCGCTGCTGAGCGTCCAGGGGGTGCGGATCCCGACGAACCAGTTCTGCTCCGCGTGCTCGATCAGGTAGCTGAGGTAGGCGAAGAGGATGCTGATGGGAAGCGGTATCACCCGGTTCGGGTTGATCGCGATCCCGAGGTTCCAGAGAATGATCTGGAGCTGGACGACGGCCATGAAGCCGGCGAAGACGAGGATGAAACCCTCGTAGTAGTCATGGAATCGGGCATAGTTCTCCCTGAGGGGGTCGATGCGGGGTATGACCGCAAAGAGTGCTGTCAGCCCGAACATCAGGAAGGGCAGCAGGAAGAGCCCCCAGAGTCTTGGCATGGTGCCATCCGCCTCCCCGGCCGCGTTCCAGTGGGAGACGATGGGGTCCGGGACGTATGGATAGGAGAGGATCGTCCCTGCAAGGGTGAGGAGCAGGACTCCGATGATGGCGATCCGTACCGCTCTCATGTATATGTACATGGGGAGGAACGGGATATGAGGGTTCTGCCGTCTCCGTATGCCGGCACGAGCCCGCGAAGACGCATCCGGGACCGATACGGCATGACCGCGAGCTGCTGGCGACATCGAAGCCTGCTGGACCGCTGTGCGCACGGGAAGAGAACAGGATCGCCGGCGGTCCCATCGAGAGTGCGCCAGGAACAGGACGCGATGCGGAGGGCTCCCTGCTCGGGCTCAGGAGCCGCATCTCCGCGAGCATGTCAGAAGGCTGAAAGGCTCTCCCGGCGCGCCGATCCTCCCGATGGTTTTGGTCTTCTGCGGGCGGTTAGACGGAATCGCCGCCGAAATTATCGGCAGATAAAGCATCTTTTCTCATTCCTCCCCTCCCGAGGAGAACTCTGGAGGTGCCGGCAGGGTGAAGTGGAAGGTGGAGCCCTTCCCCGGCTCGGACTCGACCCAGATCCGCCCGCCGTGCCGCTCCACGATCCGCTTCACGATGGCGAGCCCGATCCCCGTCCCCGAGTACTTCTCCCGCCCGTGGAGACGCTGGAAGATGACGAAGATGCGGTCGAAGTACTGCGGCTCGATCCCGATCCCGTTGTCGGCGACGGAGAACTGCACGTAGCCGTTGCGGCGCTCCGCCGAGACATGGACCTTCGGCGGCTCGTCCTCGCGGCGGTACTTCACCGCGTTGCTGATCAGGTTCTGGAAGACCTGCACCAGCTGCTGGGCGTCCGCCTCCACCATGGGAAGGGGATCGTACGTGACCGTCGCCCCCGCCTCCTCCAGGATGCCGTCGAGGGCGAGCAGGGCCTGCGCGAGCACCACTTCGGGGCGGATGGGCAGCGGGGCGTGCACCTGGCTGCTCACCCGGGAGTAGTTGAGCAGATCGGTGATCAGGGCCTGCATCCGTTTGCCGGCGTCCACGATGTAGTCGATATACTCGCTCGCGTCGGTATCCAGACGGTCGCGGTAGCGCCGCTCCAGCAGCTGGGTGAAGGTCACGATCGTCCGCAGGGGCTCCTGCAGATCGTGGCTGGAGACGTAGGCGAACCGCTCCAGGTCCTCGTTGGACCGCTTCAGGCGCACCGCGTACTGCTTCAGGGCCTCTTCCGCCCGCAGGCGCTCGGTGTCCTCGATGATGTAGCCCTTGGTCTGGACCAGGCTCCCGCCCTCATCGAAGATCCCGACGATGTTCTCGACGACATGGATGCGGGTCCCGTCGTGCCGCTTACGGAACCGTTCGACATTCTCGAGCCTTTTTTCCCGCCGCAGGCGCCCCAGGATCTCCTCGCGCTCCCGGGGGTAGATGTAGGTCTCCAGGATATTGGCAGACGCAGCCTCCTCAACAGAGCCAAATCCAAACATCTTCGCAAATACAGGGTTGCAGTCCAGGATCCGCCCGTCGAGGTCGCAGATGAAGTCCGCGGTGATGTCGTCGTCGAAGAGGCTGCGGTACTTCGCCTCGCTCCTCCGCAGCGACTCTTCTGCCCGCTTGCGATCGGTGATGTCCCGCAGCATCCAGCGGAGGGATTGGACGGCGAGTTCCTCCCCGAATATCGGGGATACGCTCGCGGATACGCAGACACTCTCTCTCTGGAGCGGGCGGAGATCCAGTTCGAAGTCCTGCTGGCGTTCTCCGATCAGAGCACTGCCCAACCGGGCCTTGAACTCCTCTCTGCTCTCCTCTGCGACGAATTGGATGAGGTTGCGGCCATCCAGGCTCTCCTTATGGAGCGAGAAGAGTGCTGCCGCCGCGTTGTTCGCCTCCAGGATCGTGCCGCTGCGGTCCGTCACCAGGTAACCCTCCGGGGCGGCATCGAAGAGGTCGTAGTAGCGCCGCCGCTCCTCTTCAGCCGCTTTCCGCGCGGCGTTCAGCTTGGCGTTCTGCCGGTCTAATGTGGCATTGATCTGCAGCAACTCGTCGTTTGCGATCCTGAGCTCCTCATTCACCGTCGCCAGTTCCCCGGTCGTCGCCTGGAGCCGGGCATTGGCCTGTGCCAGTTCGGCGGTCCGCGCTCTCACGCGGTCTTCGAGTTCGTCGCGGGCCTTCCGCAGTGCCGCCTCCGCCCGCTTCTGCGCGGTCAGATCCAGCATGACGGCGGAGAAGACCGTCGTTTCGTCACCCTGCAGGCGGTTGATGGAGATGTATACGGGAATCCGGCACCCGTCGCGCACCTGGAGATGGATTTCGGCATCGCTCCCGCCGTCCTGCATCAGCAGCTCATCGAACCGTTCGCGATCCGCGGGCGAGATGAACGACCGGATGGAATGCCCGATCAGGTGCTCCAGCGGGATCTGGAGCAAGCCGGCGAGGCTGGCGTTGCCGTAGAAAATCGTCCCGTCTTCGGAGAGGAGCGCCGATCCTTCGCGCATCTGCTCGATGATCTGGCGGTAAGCCCGATCGGCGCCCTCGAGCGTGTAGGTCTTCGCTCCCGTATCGGTGGAGATGACGAACGCGTCGACCTCACCGCGCCGTATCGCACCCAAGAGTTCTTCGGCTTCGCGGAGGCGGGATGAGAGATTCTCGATCGTGAAGAGGAGCTCCTTCTCCCGCGCGTCAAAGGGGGTCTCTTTCACCATCGTCCCATCCGAAATCTGTGCAGTGTCACTCCTTCACCCGCAGGTCCAGCCCGAGAAGGACCCGTTCCGTATCCGACATGTCCCCGATCAGCCTGCGGAGCGGCAGGGGGAGCTGGCGGATCAGTGTGGGCGCCGCCAGCACCTGGGCTTCCCGCGCCCGCTCGGGCTGCTGGTAGATGTCGATCACCTCGAGGTCGTAGCAGCCCTCAAGGTGCTCCTCGCAGATCCGCTTGATGTTCTCGATGGCGGCACGCGAGCGGGGGGTCATGCCGGTGACGTAGAGCCGCAGGATGTACCGCGTGCCCGTTCGGCTCTGCACCGCCTGATCGAAGGCATCGGCGATCGATGGCTGCGCAGGATCTGGTTCGTCTCTCCTGTCCATGCTGGCACGCTCCTGTGCTCACCGCGCCGGCTTGATGTCCAGGCCCACGAGAACCTTCTCCGTATTCGAGAGGTCGCCGATGATCTTGCGCAGGGGCGGCGGGAGCTGGCGCACCAGCGTGGGAACAGCCAGGATCTGGTCGCCCCGGGCGAGCTGGGGGTGCTCCAGCAGATCGACCACCTCGATGCGGTAGCGCCCGGCGAGGTGCTCCTCGCAGATCTTCTTCAGGTTGGCAAAGGCAGCGAGCGACTTCGGCGTCTGGCCAGCGACATAGAGCCGCAGGACCCAGATTTCCCCCGTCTCATCCGCCTCGCGGCTCATGGCATCTGTCATCGGTCCTTCTCCATGACATCTCCGCCCGTATGTGCGTTTCTGTCATCTCCGGCATCGGTCTTCCCTGTCGAGCCGATGCGCCGATCCGGCAGGATCTGCCGTTGCACGCCCGCCTCGCGGGGGGCGATTGGCGTCCCCATCGACTCCCGCTCCCGGGTCCCGATCCTCTCCCTCCGCACAACCGGCTCGTGGCGGGCGCGGTCCAGGACTGTTCCGCCCGGGCCGCCGGGGCAGGTATCCTCGATGACGATGCCGCCGTCCGTGATCCGGTACTCCCGGATCTGGTTCGAGTGGGCCATCCCCCGCGACTTCAGGATGAACATCCCGCGGTTGTGCTCCCCCCCGCACTCGATGTCCCGGAGATGGATCAGGGTGTCGATGATGGAGGAGACGGCGAGATCGCTCGGCTGCAGCGCTTCGCGGGTGTGGATCAGGTGCGTGAAGAACGCGGTGATCTGCTGCATCTTCAGGTAGTCGACCAGGCGTACGAGCATCATCTTGACGTCCTTCGTGGAACCGACAGCGATGAGGTCGGAGAGCGGATCCACGATCACCGCCTGCGGCCGCACCTCCCGGATCTCCTTGAGCATCAGCACCAGGTGCATCTCCAGGCCGAACAGCGTCGGGCGGGACGAGTGGATCCGCAGGAGACCGCTCTCCAGGTGCGGCGTCAGGTCGATCCCGATGGACTGCACATTGCGTATGATCTGGTCGGGCGACTCCTCGAAAGAGAAGAACAGGCACCGCTCCCCCCGCCGGCAGGCGGCGTCGGCGAAGGCAGCCGCAAAACTGGTCTTGCCGGTGCCGGGGGTTCCTGCGAGCAGGATGGTGGACCCTCGGTAGAACCCCCGTCCTTCGAGCATCGTATCGAGGCGCTCGATGCCGCTCGATACCCTATCCTTCGTGACCGTGTAGGCGAGCCCGACGGAGGTGATGGGCAGCACCGAGATCCCGCCCTCGTCGATCAGGAACGGGTATTCGTTGGTGCCGTGAGTCGAGCCCCGGTACTTCACCACCCGCAGGCGGCGCGTGGAGATCTGATCCTCGACGCGGTGGTCGAGCACAATGACGCAGTCGGAGATGTACTCCTCGAGGCCGTGGCGGGTCAGGGCCCCCTCGCCGCTCTCGCCGGTGACGATCGCGGTGACACCCTTCTCTTTCAACCAGAAGAACAGGCGGCGGAGCTCCGCCCGCAGGATGCCGGCATTGGTGAGGCCGGAGAAGAGCGACTCGATGGTGTCCAGCACCACGCGCTTTGCCCCGATGCTGTCGATGGCGTGGTTGAGGCGGATGAACAGGCCTTCCAGATCGAACTCGCCGGTCTCGATGATGTCGTTTCGGGTCACGTCCATATGATCGATGGCAATCTGGTTCTTCTCCATGAGCGCCGTCAGATCGTAGCCGAGCGACGCGAAATTCTGGACGAGGTCCCTCTCCGTCTCCTCGAAGGAGATAAAGACGCCCGGCTCATGGTACTCCAGAGCGCCGCGCAGCAGAAATTCCATCCCGAGCAGGGTCTTGCCGGACCCGGCCTTCCCGACGACGAGGGAGACCCGCCCTTTCGGGAGCCCTCCATCCGTGATCTCGTCCAGGCCCTGGATCCCGCTCGGGCTTTTTTGCAGCTCTGCATGCAGGGACTGACCGATCTTTCTTCTCTGGAGCATGGTTATCAGCGATATTCATGCATGGTCGCCCGGATGGCATAAAAGTACCCACACCCGCAGGACTGCAGCATGGGAGCACGGAACGCCGTTTCCCTGCCATACTCCCTTTCAGCGCTGGTGCGTCACTGCGGGCAGGGTGAGGTGGAAGACCGATCCCTTCCCCGGCTCCGATTCCACCCAGATCCGTCCGCCGTGCCGCTCCACGATCCGCTTGCAGATGGCGAGCCCGATGCCGGTGCCGGGGTACTGCTCCATGGTGTGCAGCCGCTGGAACATGACAAAGATCTTATCCCTGTATCCGGGATCGATCCCGATGCCGTTGTCCCGCACGGAAAACTGAACCATCGCCCCCGGAGGGTCGCACGGAGATGTGGATCTCCGGCCGTTCGTCCTCCCTCCGGAACTTGATGGCATTGTCGATCAGGTTCTGGAAGAGACGCACCAGCTGGGAGTTGTCTGCCATCACCCTCGGGAGCGGATCGTGCGTGATGCAGGCCCCCTGATCCTCGATGGTCTGGTTCAGGTTGTCAAGCGCGTGCCGCAGGGCACTCTCGCTCTCCGTGGGTTCGAGGGGTTTTCCCTGCGTGGACACCCGCGAGTACTCCAGGAGGTCGTTCACCAGCGCCTGCATCCGCATCCCGCCGTCGACGATGAACTGCAGGAACTCGTCGGCGTCCGGATCGAGCCTCCCCTGGTACCGCCGTGCGATGAGCTGAGCATAGCTGGTAATGGCCCGGATCGGCTCCTGCAGGTCGTGGGAGGCCACGTAGGCAAACCGCTCCAGCTCCTGGTTGCTCTGGCGCAGCGCAGCAGCGATCTCTTCCAGCCTTCTCTCCTGCTCCTTCCGCTCGACGATCTCCCTCGAAAGCCTCTCGTTCGCGGCAACGAGGCCGGCGGTTCGCTCCTGGACAAGGTTTTCCAGGTAGACCCGGATCTGCTGCAGCTCCTCCTCCGCTATTTTGCGATCGGTGATATCGCGCAGTACGCCCTTGATGCCGGTGACAGCACCCGACTCATCGGTGCAGACCGAACTGTATTCCTCAATCCACCAGACCGCCCCCGATCGGTCGCGGAACCGGAACTGGGTGGGGAACTCTTCGGCGGTGAGCATTGTCCGTTCGAAATCGGCCAGGACCCTCTCACGGTCTTCCTCAAGAATGAACTCCCCGATGTGGCGGTTCACGATCTCCTCCGGGGTGTAGCCGTATCGCCTGACCTGGGGGCTGATGTAGGTGATGTAGCCCTGCCTATCGATGGCGATAAAGACGTCCTTTACCCTCTCCATGAAAGAGCAGAGTATATGCAGGTTATTCCCGTTGCGGTTCATCGTCTCTCGTCCCCGCTTCCGGGTTTCCGATGACCCTCATCCCCACCGCACCCTGATGCGGAGACAGCAACCTCCAGCCATCGGGGCTGATCCCCATATCATCCTTTAAAAGTATTTAATCGTGTGCCGGGATTTAATACAATCCGGTGGTTGAATTACAACGAGATTGAAAATTTTAACGCGATTTTATGGATCCGGAGATATTCAGGATAGGATCACCGTTTGCCCCCGAACCGCTCCCGGCACACTGCATCGAGAACCCGGATTTCCAGGCAAGGCGATCCCGCCGTTAGGACAGCATCTTTTTCGTTACTTCCCGGGAGAGACTCCTGTAGTGCTCGAAGAGTTCCTCCCCCCAGGCGCGGGCGGATGGGTCGAAGCTGACGATGTCCCGCTTGGGATCAAAGACGCCGTTCCTGAAGAAGAACGATACCGAGAAGAAGATGTCGGTCACGACAAATGCCAGTCTGATATCATCGGGGAATACATAGAGGTGCGCATTCTCGTACTGCAGTCCCCGCATCAGTTTATCGCTGTAGTCTTTCTCGATCTTGGAATACGCACCTTCCGTGAGCAGAAGGGAGATCTCCATGCCCCTCTCGGCCAGCCGCAGGAAGAACTCCGGGTAAATGGGATGGACGAACGGAGCGATCCCGACAAGTCTCCTCGATCGCAGGATGTTGTCCAGGAACTCCCGGTGGGGTTCATAGATCTCTTCGGGATTGCCCTCGACGATCTTGATATCCCCGAGCTCTCCTATCCGCGCCAGCAGGCGAGGGGGGATGGCACTGTGATCGTGCTCATTCCAGAACGCACCCAGTCTTTCGAGGACGTTCAGGGTTTTTATCAGGGGCTCCAGATGCGCGGCGACGATCTCGCCCCGATCGGTGAGCCGGTACCGTTTCCCATCCTGTTGCACCAGATGATTCTCTGCGAGGATTTTGATCTGGGGCAGCATACCGGTGGCAGTGACCGCAAGGGAGGTCTTTATC
This sequence comes from Methanomicrobiales archaeon, assembly GCA_030019205.1. Classification (NCBI taxonomy): domain Archaea; kingdom Methanobacteriati; phylum Methanobacteriota; class Methanomicrobia; order Methanomicrobiales; species Methanomicrobiales archaeon. Next base: position 35,216 of record JASEFH010000007.1, on the reverse strand, counting down.
TCCTCCCAAGTTTTCGGACCGGACCGGAGAAGAAGGAGGAGCCCTTTGCGCTTCTCCGAGGATGTGACGATCTGTAAAAGGTCTCCCATTCCCATATGAGTATCCGATGCAGGATTAAAAGAATCTTGGGTTCTGGAGAAGATCCGTCCTGCCTTCCCCGGCGTCAGGACCACCGCTCGACCGCGGCGATAGGGGCAGGGCGGAGAGAGGATGGTTCGAACCGCCCTGCTCTTCGGCGCGCGGGTCTCAGCGATCGGGTAGTAACTACTGGTTGATGTGCACCACTTTGGCCGGCGGGAAGCCGTTGAAGCAGGTCGAGGAGGCGTGGGAGTAGGCTCCGATGTTCTCCGAAAAGACCAGGTCGTTGATCTCCAGGTCGGGGAGCTCGGCGCTCTGCGTGATCGTGTCGAAGGCGTCGCAGGTCGGTCCGAAGACGGCGGATATTCTGGTTTCGCCATCCTTGAAGGCCCGGACGGGATAGAGGCAGTGGTCGAAGATCTGCCCCGAGTAGGTGTGGTAGACCCCGTCGTTTATGTAGTAGCAGGGCTTCCCGTCGCGGACCGCCTTGCCGATCACCTTGGCGACGAGTGTGCATGCATTCGCCACCATGAACCGACCGGGCTCTGCCAGGAACTCCATATCGGGGGCGAAGAGGCGCTTCATCTCGGCATTCAGTTTCCGCGCCAGCGTGCGGAACGACTTCACCGACGGGTTGTACTTCACCGGGAACCCCCCGCCGATATCCAGGATCCTGATCCGCTGACCAGCACGGGTCTCCGCTTCTTTCAGGATGCCCTTTGAGATCTGCAGGGCCTGGATGTAGTTCTCGAAATTGATACACTGGCTGCCGACGTGGAAGCTCAATCCTTCAACGACAAGACCGCTATTGAAGGCCTCCAGGATCAGGTCGACCGCCTCCCCGGGATGGGCGCCGAACTTGGAGGAGAGCTCCACCATGGAGCCGGTGTTCGGGACGCGGATCCGCAGCACCAGCCCGGCATGGGGGGCATAGCGCTGGATTTTTCTGAGCTCTTCGCAGTTGTCGAAGGTGACGAGCGGCCTGTACTGGTCCAGCACCTTCAGGGTCTCGATCGGCTTGATGGTATTGGCGTAGATGATCCTGTTCCAGATCCACTCCTGGCGCTCCCGGGCGGGCATGTTCTTGATGTTATCGTAGACTATCATGAACTCGGGCATGGACGCCACATCGAAACTGCAGCCCATGTCAAAGAGGGTCTTGACGATGCCGGGATTGGAGTTGGCCTTCACCGCGTAGTAGGCCTGGACATTGGGCAGGTGCTCTCTGAACTCGCGGTAGTTCTCGCGGATCTTCTCGTGGTCGATGACGAAGATCGGCGTGCCGTATTCTCTGGCCAGATCGTGCAGAAGCTCCTTCTGCTCGTCGCTGATATGCGGCACGCCGTTGGTATGCCCGCCTTTGTGGGGTGATTTTATGGCTGCAGCCATGGGGGATCCCTTCTAACGTGGTTTACTGCACGAATATGAAGTTTTTGAATTGCCAGATATCTCTGCAATCCGGGTTGTTTGCAGGATTCTCTCTGAAATAAACGGCCCGATTCTTCAGCGGCGTCCAGTCCGACGGGCCGCTCCTGAACTCCCCCAGGTAGGGGCGGGCGATGTTCAGCACGTATTCGTGCGGCAGATCGTCCGGCAGGCAGAATCCGCAGCGGGGATTCTCGATCATCCACATCACCGCAGCGACCACACCGATCGCCGTCTGGATCGTGGTCGCGTTCTGCGCGGGGAGGAGCCTCCTCGCCTCCTCGATCGTGAGGATGCTTCCCGTCCACCAGGAGCCGTAGGGGTGCCCCATCAGCAGGGCGCCCAGGATGTCGGCGCCGGAGACGATCTCGGTGTCGTCCATGATCCGCCCGCTGCCCTGCAGTTCATAATTGCGGCAGCGCAGCTCGTGCAGCGAGACGATCGTGGCATCGGAGGGCATGTAGGCGTAGTACACCGTCGGGCGGTAGAGCGCCGTGCCATTGTTCCAGACCGTCCAGCGGTCGGAGATGCCGAAAGCCTCGCCGTGGCGGATGAGCATGCCCACGATCTCGCAGTCCGGAACCCATGAACGCACCCAGGTGTTCATGCCCATCTGGGCGAGCATGATCTGGTTCTTCGGCCCGACGGGCGGCACGTGCGCCAGGGGCGGGAGCTCCTTCTCGTGCGTCCCCCACCCCAACTCTGCAGGCGCCGTGCCCTCCTCGCGCAACCCCTCGATGCTCCAGGTGCCGACGAACTCGTCCACCCGTTTGGGCCTGTGAGAGATCTGGGTGTCCCGTTCGGAGCAGTGGATCACCTTGATCCCGACCTCCATCGCCAGCTCGGCAAACCGCCGCTGCTCGATGAAGGCCTCGAGCAATGCGGGATCGCGGGCGATCCCGTCGGCGATCATCCTGCGGGCGATGTCGATCAGCCCCTGCCGGGCGAAGTGGGAGATCAGCCCCGGGTTGGCCCCGTGGTCCACGACGCAGGTGGTGGCGCCCTGCCATTCCCGCGCTATCTCGCGCAGGCGCATGTGGCGGCAGTAGAGGGACTTCTCGTAGGGGCTGGCAGTGAATCGCTCGCTGTAGGAATCCCAGACCTCGACGGAGGCATTCACGTAGAGCACCTCGTGATCGTGGCACCACCGGAGGATATCGCCGCAGTCAATGTTCCAGGCCAGATCGATCAGGAGTCCGCCCGGAGCCAGGTACTCGGAGAGGACGGTGTCCAGGTTCTGCGGCGTGATCTCCCGCTGGAAGAAGCGGATGCCCCTCTTGGTCCAGGGCCCGAGCTCCTGCGACTTGTCGAGAGTGTCCAGGATCGTGATGTTCTCGAACGGTACTGCGATGTGCTTGAGCAGAAGGGGCAGCACGCACCTGGCAACTGCACCATAGCCGATGATCAGGACAGGGCACTTGAATTCCATCGATATCCCCTGGGATCGAACCGTTGGGAATGGAATCTGCATCTTGGTCCGATCACTGTGGATTCTATTGCCTGAAAAAATGTGATTACTTGAACCGGGATCCGGCCGCAGGATGGGCGGGGATCGCCCGGGCGGCGATCGCTGCCGCGCGGGCAGCGGTGTCAGGGACCCGCGGGGGGGGGGCGCGTCTCCTGCCCCAGGCGGCACCCCGCACGCCGACCTCCCCCGGCCGCCGGGGAGCCTGGCGCCTCTCGCCTCCGAAGGTGCTTGGCAGGGGGTGCAGAGATGCAGCGATCCGGGCAGCGAAGATGCCCAGGGCCTGCACGCATCAGGACTCGAACGCCACCGGCGGTATACCCGCACCGATCCGCGGCAGGCTGCCGGTGTCTCCTGCTCCCCGCCCGCGTGCTCGAAGAGGTGCATGGCCGTATCGGCTGCCGTCTTCAGGAGCATGTAGAGGACGGGCCCGAACCCGCTCAGGAAGATGAACGAGAAGACGATGGCGAGGTGCATCGGGACGATCCGGGCGCAGGGGACGAGCAGGACGCGGCCCAGGTGCTGCCGGCGGAGGGAGTCGGCCCGGTAGTTCAGGGCGAAGGAGAGGGCGTGGTTGAAGAAGAAGAGGAGCGCCCCCCGGGAGGACGAGGGGGGCGACATCCGCGGTCAGCGGGACCTCGGTCCAGAGGAAGGCCATGTAGCCCAGGTGAAAGAATCCGTAGTAGTGGACTGCGAAGAACCCCGCAAGGCTCCGCAGCGACTGTCTCGTCGGGGCTACCGGCATGCCGTTCGAGGTCATGCCATCGGTGGTGAACTGCCGCAGCGAGAGAATCTTGAAGAACTGGAAGAAGCCGATGATGACGCTCTGCGACCAGTTGATCCAGAGCACGGTCCCGATCTCCCCCTGCTGGTAGAGGGCCAGGGCGAGCACGCCGATGTTGGTGACGATCAGGGCCGCGGTGGAGGCGTCCACGGTGTGGACGACCCGGGACAGCCCCTCCATCCTCTCCCTGCCGGCGAATGTCCCGGGGGTTGCGGGCATGCCTGAGCGTGGGCAGCGGGAGGTAAAAAGGCGGCCTGATTCATTCTGGTGACGGGACCGAATCCTGGATAGGAGACGGGCGGCATGCAGGAATTTCCCGTCGGTCGTCCCGATACGTGAGCGGGGTGCAGCCACGGATCCTATCGGGCAGAACGGCGGCGTGGATGGGCTTCCGGGCTCACTGTCGGCATGAACATGGGTGGGAGGGTGGCGATCCCGGCTGGGCAGCGATGCAGACCCGGGGATGCCCTTCCGGCCAGAAGGCGGGGACTGCGAGGGATCCCGGGAGTGCAGGATCGGGATCGAAGGGAACGGTCGTCCGCCGTGGCAGCGGCTGCAATCCTGCGGGTGCCTGGCCGCAGGAGCGCCTGGCAGACGGCCCGCGTGCAGCCTCCGCTGCGGATCGTGCACCGCCTCTTCCGCTATCTCCCCCTGCTGCGGTTGCAGCTGGATCCCCCTGAAAAAGGGTGGGGGATTACGTGGTGTTCGTTCCTGTCTCGTTCTCCGGGGCGGGAACTTGCATGGTCTCTACGGGCGGGGCGGCGATGACCGTGATGTCTCCCGTATCCGTGCAGAACGTGCCATCCGTGAGGGTGACGTCCAGCGTGACCGGGAAGGTTCCTGCTGCGTTGTAGGCATAGAGCGGATTCTGCTCCGCACTGGTATTCCCGTCGCCGAAGGTCCACAACCACGTATCCGCGGTGGCGTTGCAGCCCTCCGATATGCTCACCTCGCCCTGGAACATGACATCGCTATCGATCTGCGGCGTCTCGGGGCTCCAGGTGAGGTTCACACTACAGTTGCACACCGTGGGGGCTTCCGCGACCACCGGGACCTCATGCGTTGCCATGCAGACGGTCTCGTTGTCGAAGGTCACGTCCAGCTCGACGGTATAGTTGCCAACGGTCGCGTAGGTGTGGCTGACCTCCTCTCCCGTGCCGCTGCTGTTGTCGCCGAAGGTCCAGTTCAGGATGCGCCCGCTCAGGTTGCAGGTTCCCGTGGTGTTCACGACTGCGCTGAAGTCGAGCGATTCGTTGACTATCCCCGGCTGCGGCATCCAGGTGAAATCGGCCGTGCAGTTGCAGGGCACCACGCCGATGGTGACGTTTCTCGTAACGTTGCAGGTGTTGCCGTTGCCGAGGGTGACCATCAGGGAGACGGCGTAGACACCGCTCTCCTCGAAGGCATGCGTGGCGTTCTGCCCGAAGGTGGCGTTGCTCTCATCCCCGAAGTCCCAGGTCCAGTTCCGCACCGTGACGGTATCAGCACAGGTGCCCGTGAGGTCGTAGGTTCCGCTGAAGTTCACGCTCCCGTTCGCCATGGGGCTGTCCGGAGTCCAGGTGAAGTTCGCGGTACAGCCGCACGGTCTGCCGGACGGCGGGCAGGTGAATCCCGCGGGACAGTTCCGCTGCGGCGGGCAGACGGCTCCCGGAGGACAGGGCGGGCCGTAGATCTCGGCGCAGTCGGGGCATATCGCCGTGCATGCCTCGTCTCCGTTGATCCTGTAGAGGACGAGGCCCCATCCTTCATCTGTCTCTTCGTAGTAGATCACGTAGTCGCAGGAGATGGCGGGAGCGATCTGGTCGATGGTGTCGTTCGTCAGCTGGTACTCCCTCCCGGACGTGAGGTTGTACAGGAAGATCTCCCAGTCATCCCCCTCGCGCCGGTCCTGGTAGACAATCCGGTGGCCGAAGATGTCCGCATGGACGGCCGTGTCGGGAAAGATCTCCAGGGAAACGGTCTGTCCGGGGATCCCCGGTTCTCCCGTCGTGAATGTTCCCTCTGCAGGGGCCGAAACGGCCGGGGCGATCAGGACAATCGGTATGATCACCAGCATGGCAGCCAGCAGGGCATACTCTAGTTTCTTGGAGCTCATGGTGGAGTTAAGCGCTGAACATTCTATTTGAACTTTAGTATAGATTGACTATTATATTGACAATATGCGGCTGTAATCTGCATCAGGAGGACTCCGGGGTGATCTTCGGATCGGGAGGCCAACGTATCCACCCTATCAGTGGCGTGAATATCGCAATTGACGAAAAAAAGGGAGGGAATCCAGGAAAAAACCAATACCTCCTTTCAGTTCAGACTCCGAAGCTGTAGCGGGCACCCATCCGGCATCCCCCCTCTCCGGGTGCCGTTTGCGCGATTGCGGGATCTCCGGAGGCCAGAAGAACGGGAAACGAGGCAAATCGAGCGGATGGGCCTACCGCGGATCAGACCGCTCTTCAGCGCAGGCGGGTGTTCCGGTACACGCCCGCTCGGTATACAGGATCCATCCGGCATGCCGCGCCAGGGCGGTCTATGCGGAGCCCGGGGCGTTCTCTATGGCCTGATCCGCAGTCTGCGGATATCCTGAAGGCCGAGCCGGCCCTTCGGGGGAGCACGAGACCCGGCGGAACCCGAGGCTCGAGAAAAACTGGACAACGCCCTCATGGTGCTGGCATGCTTTTCGTGCTGAAAAAGGCTGGAGAGCAGGCAGCCTCCGCCCTGGTACAGCCAGGGCATCGGCTTCGGGGGATGCGAGTAGCCCTATCCGCCTCCTCCGCGTTCTCCTCGAGTTCAACACCGGATTTTTATTAAAATAGTTAAATAAATTCGATGCCACATAACTACGGCAATACATCCTGCACATCAGGGATGCCCGCACCGGTGTCCGATTCCGGCACGCCGCGGGCAGGGCGCCTTCGCATGCAGAACGGAGCCGCCAATGCCGCCCTTCCCCGATAGACCAAAAGAACGATCCCGCTGGATCCCCATCAGAGCCATCCTGACAGCCATCCTCTTTCCGCCGTCCATCCTCCCCTGGCTCATCCCGGGCGCCCTCCGGGTGCGAGAGGATCCGCCGGGGTGCGACGATCGCCGCCTCCGGTGCGGCATCGACACCATCGACAGGATGCGGGGCGCCGGGTTCGAGGCCTATCCGGGGCTGCTCTTCCAGCGCTGCGGCTACGCGGTTGAGCGCACCCCGAACAGAGGCGACTTCGGGGCGGACCTGATCCTCCGGAAGGGCAGGGAGATCATCGCCGTCCAGGCCAGGCGCTACATCACCAGCGCGGGGGTGGCTGCCGTCCAGGAGGTCGCCGCCGCACGGAGCCACTATGGGGTCGAACGGGCCCGGGTGGTCACCAACAGCTACTTCACAAAACCGGCCTGCCATCTGGCCCGCTCCAACCGGGTGATCTGGTGGACCGCGACGGGCTCCTGCGGCTGATGGAGAGGGTGCAGCCGGTCCGCTCGCCGGTTAAACTCCGGGCCCGGAACTATCCGGTCCGGCAGAGCTGGCCGGCGCGACCCTATCCGGCGAGCTCTGCGGGGCGGAACAGGCAGAGGAGTTGGGGAGCGCGGGGAGACGGCAGGGGCAGCGAAGGTATAAATATTGCAATAACTATTGGATGCGTTGCAGTTCCTGCTGGAACGAAAGAGTAACTTCGCTTGCCGGTTGCGGCGGGAACTGCAGCCGACCCGGAGATGGCGCGGCAGCCATTCTTGCCTGGCTTTTAGGGGCGGATCTTTAAGAAGGAATCGGCGTGCTGCTGCCCTCGCTGTTGATAATCCTCCTTGGCATTCTCGCGGCCCGTTACGAAAGCCCCTCCCGTGCAGGGGATAGGATCTCCTCCGTCGCCCCGCTCGGGAATCCGTCTGCCGGAGAGGCCCCAGCTCCTGCTGCCGTGCCCAGGATTCACGAAAGGGTCTGGATGCAATTGCTTTTTCCTTTTGCGGTGTCAGATACTATTATTGCTGTTGGTTAATAAATTTCTGAATATAAAAATTCACGCCAGAACGAGCAGATAACCTAAATAGTCGTACAATCGCGCAATCGGACGCATACGGGCATGGAGAGGCATATCGATGCATTCTGGGCGGCGATGGAGACGCACGACCGGACGGCAGGCGAGACCTGCACAGGGCCTGCAGATCTCCTCCGGTTCCTGATGAACCACGTCCTCGACGCGACGGTCATCCTGGACTGGGACGGCACGGTCCTGTTCACCAACCGGGCGGGTGCCGCCATGGTCGGGCTGGAGGATCCCAGGAAGGCCATCGGCAGGAATGTCAGGGACTACCTGTTCCCGGATTCGGTGGCAGCCGCAGTGGCGGACCTGGAGCAGGTGCGCCAGGGGCGGGGCGGTTTTTTGAACGAGTACCACATCCGCACCCTCTCGGGCGAGGACCGCTGGATCGAGGGGCTCGGCACGCGAATCGACGTGCAGGGCAGAAGCGCCAATCTGGTCACGCTGCGGGACATCACCAAGCGGAAGCGTGCCGATGCGGTCAGCGGGGTCGCGGACGGGCTCTACCGCCAGGTGGGCGTACAGGAGCGGTTCGATCTGGTGCGGCTGATCTCCAATATCACCGCGTGGTTCATGCAGGCCAGCTGCGAGAGCATCGATGCTGAGATCGCCAGGACGATGGCTGCGATCGGCACCTTCACGGGGGCGGACCGGAGCTACATCTTCCTCTTCTCCGAGGACAGGGCCACGATGAGCAACACCACCGAGTGGTGCGCTTCTGGAGTCGAGCCCGAGCAGGCGAGCCTGCAGGATCTGCCCACCGCCGGGTTTCCCTGGTGGATGGAGCGTCTGGAGCGGGGCGAGACCATCCGCATCCCCGCGGTCCACGCGCTGCCCGATGAGGCCGCAAGCGAGCGGGAGATCCTGGAGGCCCAGGGGATCCAGTCGCTGGTGGCGGCGCCGTTTGTCTCCCGGGAGGGTCTACTGGGGTTCATCGGGTTCGACGCCGTACGGCAGCGGCGGGACTGGACCGAGGAGGACGCACTCCTCCTCAAGCTCGTGGGCGAGATCATCTCCTGCGCCCTGGTGCACAAGCAGACGGAGACAGCTCTCCGCACCAGCGAGCACCGCTTCCGCGCCCTGATCGAGAAGACCTCGGACTTCATCATGATCCTGGATGCGCAGGGCAGGATGGTATTCATCAGCCCTCCGATCGAGTGGATCGACGGTTTCCCGCCCGAAGTCCTGGTCGGGCGGAGCGCCTTTGAGATGATCTACCCCGAGGATATCCCCCGGGCGATAGAGTTCTTCAAAGACCTGATGCAGCACCCCGGCATGAGCGCCACGTTCGAGGCGCGGTTCCTCGGCCCCCGCGGGATGCACTGGATCCACACCAATGTGACCAACCTCCTGCAGGACCCGGACGTGCGGGGCATCGTCATCAACGGGCGCGACATCACGCAGAGGAAACAGATGGAGGAGGCGCTGCAGGAGAGCGAGGAGCGCTACCGCACGCTCTTCGAGGAAGCCCCCCTTCCCCAGTGGCACGAGGACCTATCCGCGGTAAAAGGCTTCATCGACGCGCTTCGCCGTGACGGGGTGCAGGACATCTCCGGCTACTTCGAGGACCACCCGGAGGACGTGGACCGCTGCGCCGGCATGGTGAGGATGCTGCATGCCAACAAGATCTCCCAGAGTCTGGTGGGAATGAGGAGCACGACCGACCTCTGGAGGAGCATCGATGCCCACTTCGCCCCGGGGTCGCATGGCGTATTCCGCAGGGAGCTGGCCGCGTTTGCGGAGGGGAAGAAGACCTTCGAGAGCGAGACGCCGTATCGCACGCCAGCGGGGGAGATCCGCCGCGGGCTGCTGAAAGTGGCGATGGTCCCCGGATACGAGAATACCTGGTCCTGCGTGATCGTCACGCTGATGGATATCACCGAGCTCAAGCAGGCGGAGGAGGAGACCCAGCAGTATGCCAGGAGGCTGAAGCAGAGCAACGAGGATCTGGAACGCTTCGCCTACGTGGCCTCGCACGACCTCCAGGAGCCGCTCCGCACGATCGTCTCTTTTACCCAGCTGCTGGAGAGGCGGTATCGGGAGAAGCTGGACGCCGCTGCAACCGAGTACATCGAATTTATCGTATCGTCCGGAAAGCGGATGCAGGCCCTGATCAACGACCTGCTGGAGTACTCCCGGATCACGACGCAGGGGAGAGCATTCCAGCCCGTGACTCCAGATACGCTGATCCAGGAGATCCTGGACCTCCTGCACCTCGAGATCGAGGAGACGGGGGCCGCGATCACGCACGATCCTCTCCCGGCAGTAGTGGCCGATCCGGTCCAGCTGCGGCAGGTGTTCCAGAACCTGATCACCAATGCGATCAAGTTCCGCAGGCCGGGGATTCGACCGGAGATTCGCATCTCGGCACAGCCCTTGAACGGCATGGTGCGTTTCTCGGTCTCGGACAACGGCATCGGGATCGAGCCGGAGTACAGGGATCGGATCTTTGTCGTCTTCCAGCGCCTGCACACCATGGAGCAGTACCCCGGCACGGGCATCGGGCTGGCCATCGTGAAGCGGATCGTGGAGCGGCACGCAGGAAGGATCTGGGTCGAGTCCGAGCCGGGAAAAGGCTCGACGTTCCACTTCACCCTGCCGGCGGCGGAGCGATAGGGCCTGCAATCCCGCTGCCAAAACTATTAAGTCGGATGCACCGCGTAAGGGCTGCCCGGGCGGGATTGCAGCGCACGATTCCATGGGGGGAGAGTATGGAGTATCCAAGCGACGTCCCGAAAGACAGGAAGAAGCTCCTCGAGATGGCAGAGAGGAACAAGGCGCCCGAGGCGATCAAGGAGATGATCCGCCGGATGCCGGACAGAGAATCCGAGGATGCCGCTGCGAGCGCTGGCGAGAAGACGTAGGGCATCCACCTCTTTTTTCCCGCGGACGAATGCAAAACGGCCTCCCTTCCGGGGGGCAATACTGCGAGAGGAGCTCAGAGGATATGCTGGGGACATTTTTTGCCCGGTACGGGAAGGCCTTCAACGGGTTCGACGTCGATGCCATCCTCGACGCGGATGCAGACTGCTCCATCGGGGCAGCCCCGCCCGGCGGCGCCTGCGCCAAAAAAGACGACAGGCTGCGGGCAGCGTTATCGCAATCCTGCGATATCTATAAAGATCTCTACGAGAGGAACCAGATCGCGGCGGTGCGGGTCGTCGAACGAAAAGAGAGGCCGATCACCGGCTTCTGCTCGAGTTCGACCGTCGCCCGGGGGCTCTTCCGGGAGCACGGGAGCGAGGTCTACCGCTTCGACGTCACCTGCATCGTGCCGATCTAAAGCATATTTCCCTGGAATGCCCGTCACGCGGACAGTATTCCCAGGGCTCTTCCTACATCCTCGATCGTATCCACGTAACCGACCTGGATGCCGACCTCGCTCTCGATGTACTCCTTTGCGTCTACCACGACGGGCTGCTGGTAGACGCGGGTGAACCTCCCGAACCGTTGCGTGGTCTCCACAAGCTGCACCAGTTCCGCGTTCTCCCGCGGCAGCAGAATGATCCTTTTTCCGCTCTCCTTTGCCGCCTGCGACTTCTCCAGCACCCCCCCGATGGCCCCGACGTGCCCGCCCGCATCGATGGTCCCCGTCAGCGTGACGGAGGAGTCCGGCGTCTCCCCGTTCAGAGCCGCGATAGCGAGCGCTGCCATGAGGGCGCCGGCGCTCGGCCCGTCGACGGCCGGCACCTCCGCATCAGCGCGGATGCTGAAGATTACGTCGCTTGCAGACAGCGATCGGTCCGTCACGTTCTCCGCCACCCGCACGGCGGTGTTGGCCGCGTCCTGGAAGACGATACCCATGAGGGGCTCGGTCTCGACGAGCACTCTTCCCTGGCCCGGCTGGATCTCGACGGAGATGTCCAGCATGGCGCCGCGGGTGACGACTTCCCCCATCCAGTAAGGGTAGCGCTCGTCCGCCTGGATGCTCTGCAGCACCGCCGGTCCCTGCAGGGTGGCCGAACGCGATGCCGGCGATCCGTTCGCAGCATTCTGGAGAGTGAGCACACGGGCGTCCAGAGAGTCGATCTTCCGCTGGAGGTCCGCGATCGTCTGCTCTTCAGAGGACGGCTGCAGAAATGCCTGGTAGACATTGCCGGTCAGGGAGGCGATCAGGAGTACTGCCAGAACGATCGTGCTGGTGGTTCTTCTGTCCATCATCTGCATCACAACCCTTCCTGCGCCTCAGCGCCCGCACCCCGTATCCCGAGGCCTAAACGACCAGCCCGGTGCACGGGAAACACGATATGGCGGTATCATGCACAATCCCAAACCCGCGGGAATGACGTGTTATGTTCATCGTTCTTCTCCGTCTTAAGGTACTTGCTGTTGCCCTGGTGCCGCCATGCCGTGATGTGGGATGCCTGAGCCAGCCACCAGCGCCTCTCCAGAGACGCCGGGCTGCGCGGGGGGTCGTCCTCGATCGCTCCCGGCGAAGTAACTGCCGGCGGCAGATTCGGGCCCTCTCCTGTCCCGAGGCGATCCCGGCGCGGGCGCACCCGATGGGGCACCTGCGCAGCTGCAGGGGACGGTGAGTGCGAGGATGACGATGGCAATGGTGGTGCCGAGCTGGACGCACCGCGCCGGACAGATCCTGCCATATGTATGCTCCTTTAAAAAGTGGTTGCCTCCTACTCCGCCCGCAGCGCTTCGATCGGATCCAGGTTGGATGCTCGCCAGGCCGGATACACACCGGTGACGACACAGACGACAATTCCGATGAGCATCGCGGTGATCACGTAGGCCAGGCTGTCTGCCGTGAAGAAGTACTCCGTCGTCCCGACCATGCCGAGCACCACGATATAGCCGATGGCCAGGCTGAGCGCCGCCCCGATGCCTGCCCCGACGATCCCCAGGATGCCCGCCTCGTAGACGAACATCAGCAGGATCTCCCTTTTCTGGGTGCCGATGCTCCGCAGGATCCCGATCTCCCGGATCCGTTCTGTAACGGACATCATCATCACGTTGAAGATCGAGACTGCCGCGACCACGAGCGAGATGCCGGCGATCGCCATCACGAACGCGGTCATCGTGGAGAGCGTCGACGTGATGGACTCCAGCATGCGGCTGCTGTCCTGGACGGTGACCGCCTCGGCCTTCCTGTTCAGCTCCTCCTCGATCGCCCCCTTGACCGTCGCCACGGCAGCGATATCCTTCACCACGACGTTGACCTGGTCGTACTGCCCTTCGCCGCCGTACATGCCCGTGTAGAGCTTCTCGCCCCCGACGATCGCCGAGTCCGTGCTCAGGTCCATCGACATGCCCCGCTCCTCCAGGATGCCGACGACCCGCACCGTCGTGGTGGTTCCCTCGTCGGGGTCCCCGATGTCGAGTTTGCTCCCTATCTTCAGGCCGAAGCGTTCTGCGAGTCTCGGCCCGACGACGACCGAGGTCGTGCTCTTCGGGTAGGCCCCGTCCGCCAGGGGAAGGATCTGGGGCATCACGTCAGTCGGGAGGCCGTACACCGTCGCTCTCCCCCGGCGGTCCCCGATCTCGATGGTGTCGGTCTTGCGGTAGACGGGGTACGCCGTACCGGACGACCCGACGACCTTCTCGATGCTGCGGAACTGCTTGTCGGTCAATTTCTCATCGTCGCTGCTGGAGGCGCTTCCAGCGATCCGGATGCCGCCCCCCCCGAAGCCGCCTCCCATGCCGCCGCCGGTATAGGCCTGGACGACCAGGATGTTCGCCATGTCGGAGAGCTCGTCGGTGACCGAGAGGGTCATGTTCGCGCCCATCATGCCCATCGCGGCGATGGCAACGACCCCGATCACGATGCCGAGGGCGGCGAGGACGGAGCGGAGGAAATGAAGCCGCACGCTCCGCAGCGAGAGCTGGAAGGTGATGTTTCCCATATCAGGCCACCTTCCCGTCCCGGATGGTGATGATCCGCTCCGCATACCGGGCGATCTCCGGTTCGTGGGTCACCATGATGATCGTGCGCCCCCGGCGGTTCAGATCGGCGAGCACCTCCATGATCTGGACACCGGTCTGGGAGTCCAGGTTGCCCGTCGGCTCGTCGCAGAGCAGGATCGCCGGATCGTTCACCAGCGCCCGTGCGATCGCCACCCGCTGCTGCTGCCCGCCGGAGAGCTCGTTCGGGCGGTGGGTGGCCATCGCCTCGTCGATCCCCACCTGGAGGAGGAGGTCGCGGACCCTTCCGGTGTCATCGTTCCGGCGGTGCTTCATGATGAAGGGGTACTCGACGTTCTCGTAGGCGGTCAGGAGGGGGATCAGGTTGAACCTCTGGAAGATGTAGCCGATGGCGTTGAGCCGCAGATTGGTCAGCTCCACATCCGTCATCTCCTTGGTGTTCCTTCCCATGATGTAGAGGTTCCCGCCCGTCGAGCGATCCAGGCAGCCGATCTGGTTCAGCAGGGTGGACTTCCCCGATCCGGATTTTCCCATGACGGCAACGAACTCCCCCTCCTCGATGGTCAGGGATACGGCGTCCAGCGCCACGACATCCCCTGCCGCCAGGGGGTAGATCTTGCTGACACCGTCCAGTTCGATTATCGGGCCGCTCACGAATCCGGCCTCCGCTTCATCTCCTCAGCCGCTTCTGGATCCTTCCGACCGCTCCCGTACGCCAGGCGACGACAACCGCGACAACGCCGATGGCGACGATCGCGATCTCCAGCAGCGGGATCCGCGAGAATCCGCTGCCGAAGGAGCCGAACATGCCGGGCGATCGCATGCCCTGGTTCGCCGAGCCGGATCGCATCATCGCAGTCCCGCTGACGTTACCGGCGAAGGATCCGGGGTTCGAGAGCGATACGGTCACGGTCTCCTCAAATGCCTTCCCGTTCTCGTCCTTGTACCGGATGAGAAGCGGCACCGAGGATGCTCCCGGGGCGGTGCAGGTGACCTCGAAGCTGGAGAAGTCGTCGGGCTCGAGCGCCCCCACCACGTAGACCGGGTAGGGATCGACCCCCCTCGCCGGGCTGCCCACGCTGACCAGGATCGAATACGCCTCTTTCAGGCCGGCGTTCGTGATGTCCCCTTCTATCGTGTAGACGCCCCCGCTCTGGGTCACCTCGATGTTGTTCACCACCGGCTCCGGCGCCACCGTCCGCTTCCCGACCTCGACGGGCAGGGTCAGGGTGATATGGTGCTCGTTGATGCCGTTCCTGTAGCTGACGTCGAACTCGAGCTCCGTATTCTGCGATGCGGCGATATCGAACGAGACGTTCTTCTGCGCGTCCGGCTCGAGGGTGCCCACAAAGATGCTCGACTGGGTCGACGTGATCCCGGCGCCCCGGGGCGTGATGGTGACGCCGTTCACGCTGTTCTCGCGGGGGTTGCCGATCGAGAGCGTGACCGTATCCTTCGAGTTCGCCGGGAAGGTGTCCGGGGCGTCGACGACGGAGATGCGGAGATCGGTGCTCTCGACTTTGACGGGCAGATAGTAGCGCAGCGACCCGCCGTCACGGAAGTCCAGGTAGAACATCGGGTAGTAGATGCCGTCCGGGCTGTTGGCTTTTACAGCAAAGGTGAACTGCAGGGTGTTTCCCGGACCGATGGTCCCCACCGCATCGTAGGTGTGGGCGTTCAGGACGGCGAGATCGTTCGAGTATAGCCGGGCCCGGCTGATCACCACGTTGTCCGTCCCGCTGTTCATGATCCTGACGGTCACCGTGCCCGTATCCCCGCGCATGAGCACCTCGGGGCTCACCGAGGAGTCGGTGACGGTGATCTGGCCGTCCGGGGACGCCTGCGCCGCCGCAGCCGTGTCCGCGGCAGCAGCGATGCCCCCCAGGGCGGCCAGGAGAAGTATGAGAATCGCCAGTCTTGGTTTCATGGTTATCGGTGCTGTACGGCCGGACACGCGGGTGATCGGGCGGCGCTCCGCCATTTTCCCGAAAAACACCTGGCCCGTCCGGTAGAATGTTCGTTCCTCGTCTCTTGCCTGCAAGGGGCTCTCATTGCCCAGCGTTGAATGCGGTGAGGTGGGGGCATGCAGTCCTGGCTGGCGAAAAGACCCGCCATCGGCCCCTGCCCCGGACATGAATCCCGCCCGCAATCCGGGCGGGGTCCTCCCCATGGATGCTGCAGGTGGGGTGTCATCGAGGTCTTTGCGGGTCTCCAACTCTGACATGCCGTTCCCCGATCCGCTTCATGCTCTGGTTCCCGATCGGATCGCGGCAGCCGTTCTGCAATCTCTCTGGTGGCTTAACCTGGCGCTCCTCCATGACCTGCTGCAGGAGCGTTCGTGCGGTCTCCGCATCGCCGCCCTCGACGGCAGAGCGGATCTCGCTCACATCCAGCCCACGTTCCTCCAGGCGGTCCAGGAGCACGGTCATGTTGCTCGTGCGGTCTCCTTGCCTCGAAGGCCCCGGGAGCGCGTCTTTGTGCTCTTCCAGGAACTGCTGCAGGAGCGTCCTGGCAGTCTCCCGATCGCCGCTCTCGACAGCGGCCCGGATCGCGCTCACGTCGAAGCCCTGCTCTTCGAGCCGCTCCAGCAGCCTGGATGCATGCATCCTGCTGTGGTCTCTCTCGGGGGGCATCGGAAGCTCATTTGTCCCCAGGAACTCCCGCAGCAGGGCACGAGCGGTCTCATTGTCTCCGTTCTCTATGGCAGCACGGACCGCGCTGACGTCATAGCCCTTCTCCTCGAGCCGGTCGAGAAGCCCCGTCATCCTGCCCCCGTCAACAGGACCGCGGACGCTGGAGCTCCGCTCCTCGAAGACGGCGCTGACAGGGCCTGCCAGGAATACTGCAACGCAGAGCGCTGCTGCGATTCCGAAGGCGATTCTGTGTGGTCTCATGGTTCCAAGCCCTCTCAAATCCACATGGTCATCCGCGATCCCGACGGGCATACGGGACGACCATGTAAAATTTATTTTACATTTTGTTATTTAAAATTCTCTAATAGTCGCAACACATTTACATATGGGGCAGCTGGCCATCACTTCACTGTCAATACCGACGTGGCAGGGGGATGTCTATGCCCTGCTGCGAGAGGGGAGGCCGCAGAACCGAATCCTGGCGTTCAGAACCCTATTTTGGGCGGGCATTCCCCTCGTAAAAGAAGATCTCCTCGATATTGACGTTGAAGTAGCGGGCGATCTTGAAGGCCAGTTCCAGCGAGGGATCGTACTTGCCCTTCTCGATGGCGAGGATCGTCTGCCGGGTGACACCGATGGCGTTTGCCAGATCCTCCTGGGTCATGTCCTGCATCGCCCGAAAGACCTTGATCCTATTCTTCATCGGAGTCCCATCCGCCGTACTTACGGCCATAGTAGATCCGAAATCCGACATAGAGGAGGATCATCAGCCCGAGCAGCGCCATCTGGCCGATCCCGAACCAGCCGATGTGGGGAAGGGCGGGGTCGCCCTGGATCACGCGGATGACGACCTGGCCATCAGGGGGAGGGGGACCGCGGAGCCCGAGGGGGCGGCTGAACCCGAGCACCGCACTCCCGAGGCTGACGGCGAAGAAGATCACCCAGAAGACCTCGAGGGTGCGGAGGGCGGCCTTCTGCGTGATCAGGTTCGTCCGCTCATCTTCCAGCCGCTCTTCCACCATCCTGCGTGCCGCGTAGAGCAGGAGAACGCCGAGGATAAAGGCCACCTGGATGACGATCGGCCGCGCCAGCTGCACCGCGACCCAGAAGGCAACGACCTCGAGGAGCGCGACGATGCCGAGGAGAATATAGAACGTGTTTCGCTTCATCGGGAACCCGTGTATGGATAAGTGTACATTTTGTTCGAGATAAAATACTTCTTCTGCAGCCTGCAGCAGGAGACGAGCACGGAGGCGCTTCAGTGGCAGGAGATCGTCTGTTAAAGGGGGCGAATGGGTGTCACCCGGCCGAACTCCCCTTCCCATGATAGAATGGAACGGGATTGCCACGCAATCGCCGGGACCCGGATACCTCCTGGCCCACCCGTGTACCGGCACCATGCCGGCGATTAGTGCGGGGAGCGGACCGCGACGTGCCGATGGTGCCTTCACTCGAGCTGCAGCAGGGAATTGGAACGAACGGCAGAGGCGAGAGACAGCCCTCGGGAGCAGACCGAATGCCTCAGGCTTACCGCGATGCCCAGCAGGAACGGATCCTACGTCTGCCATCCAGAGATGCCCGGCATGCGATCGGATCCACCGCCAATTCCCAACGAAAAATTTCCGGGATCCGGATATGCATCACAACCATTCTCGCTTTCTCCTGCGCTGCCATGCCGATACCTCCAGGATACAAAGGGTGCGTTATCTTAAGGGCATTGGACCGTCGAAGCGGTCCTGCACGCCGCGTTCTCCTCGATATCGCAGGGCTTTCGACCGGCATACTGATAAATAGCCCATACCATTGGCAGGCGGTGCAGACACCCGTAATCGGAGGAATGACGGCGCTGCCGGATATCGCCGTCTGAGATAAGTTTAATTAGCCTGTGAAAGCATGGAAACCTGCCGATCGCAAGCGGCAGGAAGGAACGATGCCCCAGCTGAATCTCACGGATGCGGAAGCGACGCTGCTTCGGAGTGTGCTCGAAGATTATATCGGGGATCTGCGCATGGAGATCTCCAATACCGACCGCATGGACTTCCGCGAACAGCTCAAGAGCCAGGAGGCGATGCTCAAGAGGATGCTGGAGGCGCTCTAGTACAGGACGGAGGATGCCAGGCAGATCGCAACGGCGGGACTCCCCTCTGTCCGGGGATCTTCGGGGATCCCTCTTCAAGCGATGCCGTCCCCCGGAGAAAGCTCCGATCCTTAATATCTGCGGAGACAAAACCCTGTATCGGATGACAGGCGATGCACTGCCGGGGTCCCGGCACGGGAGCGCTATGCCGCCGGGTTCCGGCGAAGGGAGGGAATAGCAGATGGCCGACAAAATAAGGCTGATTGGCTACGGCATCCTCTCCTGGCTCGCCCAGTTCCTGGTGAGCTTCATCTTCTACGGCCCCGGGGGAGTGCTGCTGATCGACTACGACCTCTTTAAAACCCTGATGGTCGTGGTAGGATCCGGCACCGGCGCCATACTGCTGTACATGTACTTCCGTGTGATCCGGGAGCGGCACGTACGCGAGGCATGGATCGCCGGGATCGGCTGGATGGCGATCAACTGGCTGCTCGACCTCGTCCTCCTCCTCCCGCTCTCTCGGCAGGCAACGGGCGATTACGTCGTCCAGATCGGACTCCGCTACTTTATGATCCTCTTCATGAGCCTGGCGGTGGGCTACAGCCTGCAGTACGCGGCGGAACGCGCGGCATAACGCCTTGCGGTGGGGATAATCCCTTTTTAAGAAGAGCGGGAGAGAGCCCCCTCGATCCCCCGCATCACCGCCGAATCGCCCAGAGAATGATTAGCCCGACAATCGCGGCGGCGGGCAGCGCCGATCCCCGCCTGCGGTGTCTGGGTGGGGGCGGGAGCCGTCGTTGTCGGGCTGGCGGTGGGGGCGATTGTCGCGGTCGTCGTCTGCGGTGCCGGCGTGGCTGTCCCATTTCCCGGTTCCTGCAGGCTGAAGGTCGCCGTCTCCGTCACGTTTCGATCGAGCACCTCCGCCCGCACCGGGTACTCCCCCGGCGCAAAGCCCGTGGTGTCGACCGCAAACGTCCAGGTGTTCCGTGGTTCCCCTGCCTCTACGGTCGCGATCCCGGAGGCTCCCGAAGTTCCTGTCGCCGCGGTCTTGTTGGCGGGGGCAAAGGAGAGTGCAGTCACCTCCACGAGGACGCGGTTGCCCGGCGCGAAGTTGGTCGTGCCGTTGATGACGATCCGATCGCCGGCGACTTTTCCGCCCTCCGGTTCGATCTCGATCGCCGCGGAGGCATCGGCGGCGATCAGCAGGAGGGCGGCGAGGATCAGGAGGAGAAGATGTCTGCGGTGCATTCGTGGTCACCCGGGGAGACGGGCTCCCTGCAGGTGCATTAAGGTTGCCGTCCCGATCGAACCCGGTTTTTTGGCAGGGTTCTTACCCCTTGCCGACATCTCCTCAGCGCCTTGTTGTCCGGATTTTCTCCAGGATGCCAAGCGATAAATCGAATATAGCGGGTGCGGGCTGCCATTACGGCAAGGGGGAGAAACGGTGGCGTACCGAAAAGAAGCAGGCGAGAAAGGCATGAACAACGAGCCCCAAACGGTCACGGCGCCTCACTGCAGCACTCGATCCAGGGGGTGGAGTAGCCCGCCGACAGGCAGGAGCTCCTCAAGGTGGCAGGAACAATGCCCCCGAGCCGGTCAAAGGGATCATTCAGCGGATGCCGGACAGGGGGGTACAGTGACGCCGCCGACGTGAATAAAGCCGCCGGAGGGATTAAAGGATCCGACTCTGCAGAACGGCACATCCTCCAGCTTCAGGATATTGGCGCTGGCGGGAGGCACGGAGGGCCCCGTCTCCTGATCGCCGGGACGGGATACGAAGAGCCGCATTCGATCTGCGTACGTCCCTATCGCACGAAGGGGGAGGGGGCCCCCTCCCCCCGTACCCCCACCCCGCCAGTATGATAGGTCCTGCAGGGGTTAGCCGAAGAGAATCTCCTCGCCGCCGGTAGCGTCAGGGCGGTTTGCTCCGGGCGGGGATGCCAACCCGAACTCTCGATTCCCCTATGACAGGCCGCATCGCAATTCAGGGAGGGGGTCACGAGGAGGTACTGCATGCAGCCTTATGATACGGGGGATGGTCTGTGCGATCCCGTGACAAGCCACAACGTACAATAACGGGGTGAGGATGGCCTGCTCTGGTTATACTCCCTCATGCCTCTATTGCTGCAGCACGATACCAGAGGGGAGAGCCAGGAGAGATGGACGCTCGGAGCCCTATCTCCCCTTTGATCGGGTTGCCAGGCCGCGATACAGCGGCACTTTCGCGCCACCATTTTGTATCTTCATATGCCGCCCCCGCTCCATCTACCGGATGCCGTTATGGAGTTCGAGCTGCACCCCAGGATCGCCGTCGAGACGGGCACGTTCACGCTGATCATGGCCCCGCTCCCCATGATGCTCGAGGCCCTGAACGGGTGCGACGCCCTGCAGCAGTACGCCACCCTCTACATCAGCGGCAACTACTCCCAGCTCCTCTCGGGCATCCACCGCACCCGCCAGAACCTGGACGTCCAGCGGGGCTTCACGGGATACCAGCTCCTGACCATCCTCCAGGAGGCCCCCCACACCATCCTCTTCATCGAGCACGATCCCGGCCTGTACGAGGGCGAGGAGGGGCGGCGGCTGATCTTTCCGGCCTCCATGGCGATGCGGGAGGCGGCCCGGAACGCGGCCGTCATCCTCTACGCGCCCGGGATCACCTGCTCCCTCCGCCGGATCGCGAGGAGGGCGGACCGGGTGTACTGCTTTTTGGGGTATACGCCCCTGCGGCAGAGGACGGGGCAGACGACCCTGGACCTGGATGCGGCCGTCGCGGTCTCCTTCCCTCCCCTGTCGGCCCTGCCCGGTTTCCAGCGGGCCCGGGACCGCACCTGAATGCAGGGCTCGAGGCCCGCCGACGTATTGCTGCGGTCCCCCGACCGGGGCGGCCGATCCCTCCTGTACCGGGCAGCACTCCTGGCGGGGTATTGGCGGAGCGTCAGGGACCGCGGTCTCCGCATCTCTGCCGTCCAGCATGCATCAATTTAAAGGGGACGTGCAGATATTGGTATTCTATAGGGACACTGCGCCGCTGGGTGGAGGGATGGAGACTCAGATCATTCTGATGCTGCTGGTTCTCGCGATCACGATCGTCCTCCTGGTCACGGAGCTGCTCCGGGCCGATGTGGTTGCCCTCCTCGTCATCGTCCTGCTCTTCTGGTTCGGTCTCGTCAGCGCGGCGGAGGCGTTCTCGGGCTTTGCCAGCAATGCGGTGCTGGCGATCATCTCGCTCATGATCCTTGGCGCCGGTATCGATCGGACGGGGGTCACCGCCCGGCTCTCGCGCTCCATTGTAGGGTTTGCCGGGAAAAACGAGAAGCGGCTCCTTGCAACATTCTCCGCTATCGTCGGTTTTCTTTCCGCATTCATGCAGAACATCGGGACCGTTGCCCTCTTCCTTCCGGCGCTGTTGAGGGTATCCCGGCAGACGAGAATCCCCCCGCCGCGGCTCGTCATGCCCCTTGGATTTGCCGCCATCCTGGGAGGCACCCTCACCATGATCGGGTCGGGGGCCCTCATCGTCCTCAACGACCTCATCGCGACGAACGATCTCGAGCCGTTCGGCATCTTTGCCGTGACGCCGCTGGGCATTCTCCTCCTCGGGGCGGGCATTGCCTACTTCATCGTCCTGGGCAACTACGTCCTCCCCAGGGCCAAGCCGGATGCGTATAAGCCGGGAGCCCAGGAGATACTGGCCGATGCCTGGCGGCTTCCCACCGCCATGCACCACTACCGCATCCCCGGCACGAGCCCCCTCGCAGGGCTGGAGCGGAACGAAGCGGACATGAAGACCCGGTACGCCCTCCATCTCCTGGCGATCACGGAGAACGGAGACGTCCTGTACGCGCCCTGGCGCCATACGCCCTTCCGTGCCGGCCAGGTGATCACGCTCCTCGGGGAAGAGGACGACGCGGAACGGTTCGCAGCGGACTACTCCCTCGAGCGGATTGCCGATCCGGAGCGGTTCTCCGCCGAGGTGGGCGGCGAGCGTGCCGGTTTTGCGGAGATCATGGTTCGCCCGCGGGCCGAGGTGATCGGCAAGACCTTCCGCGAGATAGCATTCCGCAAAAAGTACGGCATCGAGCCCATCGTGCTCGTCTCGCGGGGAGTCGAGATGCAGAAGGACTATGCCGACGTCCCGCTCTCCACCGCCGACATCATCGTCGGCTTCGGGCCCTGGGAGCGGGTGCGCGCCCTGGCCGCCGACCCGAACTTCACCCTCAACACTCCCGTCGACGAGGCGGCGGTGCGAAAGGAGAAGGCGCCTCTTGCCCTCCTCTGCTTTATCGGCGGGATCGCGCTGACCCTGACAGGCGTGCCGATCTCCATCGGGCTTTTTACCGGGGCGCTCGTCATGGTCCTGGGCGGGGTGCTGGAGATCGACGAGGCCTACCGTTCGATCGACTGGAAGGTCGTCTTCCTGCTTGCAGGGCTCATCCCGCTCGGCACGGCGATGGTCAACACGGGGACGGCGGCGCTGATCGCCGATGGGCTGCTGCGGTTCCTGGAGGGGGCGCACCCCCTCCTGCTGATCCTGATCATCGGCGGGCTCACGACCTTTTTCACCCTTTTCATGTCCAACGTGGGTGCCGTCGTCATCCTCGTCCCCGTCGCCCTCCTGGTCGGGGCACAGAGCGGCATCGATCCCCGAGGCCTCGCCCTCCTGGTGGGGCTGTCCGCCTCGAACTCGTTTATACTGCCGACACACCATGTGAATGCCTTTCTCATGTCGTCCGGAGGCTACCGCAATGCGGACTACCTGCGGGCCGGCAGCATCCTTACGGTCATCTTCCTTCTCCTTGTTACAGGATGGATTTATCTAGTATTCGCGTAATCATCAGCATACCGAAGATCCGGGGGACTCGAGTATGTTCGTCCAGCAGTTTTTCATCCCGGGGATCGCGCACAGCTCCTATCTGATCGGCGCCGGCAGCACGTGCGCCATCGTCGACCCGGCGCGGGACATCGATCGCTACATCGATGCGGCCCGGAGCCTGGGTCTCGAGATCACGCACATCCTGGAGACGCACCTGCACGCAGACTTCGTCTCCGGACACCGAGACCTTGCCGAGGTCTCCGGCGCCAGAATATACGGGCCGGCATCCGGAAGGCTTGCCTTCGACCACGTGGCGGTTTCAGATGGAACGCGGTTCGCCATCGAGAATATCGGCGTCGAAGTCTTTGATACGCCCGGGCATACGCCGGACGGCGTGACCTATGTCGTGACCGATCTCGTCCGCGGCGAGGAACCGGCCGCCGTGTTCACGGGAGACGCCCTGTTCGTCGGCGACGTAGGAAGGCCCGATCTCTTCCCCGGAAGAGCCCGCGAGCTGGCGGGAAGCCTCTACGAGAGCCTGCATGGCAAGATCCTCCTCCTTCCCGACTCCTGCCTGCTCTTCCCTGCTCACGGCGCCGGCTCCCTCTGCGGCAGGGCGATGGGTGCGATGCGGTTCTCCACCATCGGCTACGAACGGAGGTTCAATCCGGCTCTGAACCTCGGCCGCGAGGAGTTCATCCGCTCGCTCACCGAGAATATGCCCCCGGCACCGGACCACTTCAGCCGCTGCAGCGAGATCAACCGCCAGGGTCCCCCCCTCGTTCGCAGCCTGCCGGAGGCCCGCCCCATGCAGCCGGACGAGATCCGGGCAAGGGGAGGAGATGGCGACACCATCGTGCTCTCCATCCAGAACTACGCCGCCTTCGGTGGGCAGCACATCCCGGG
Source organism: Methanomicrobiales archaeon (assembly GCA_030019205.1). Classification (NCBI taxonomy): domain Archaea; kingdom Methanobacteriati; phylum Methanobacteriota; class Methanomicrobia; order Methanomicrobiales; species Methanomicrobiales archaeon. The sequence goes on along the minus strand of JASEFH010000007.1, from coordinate 11,145 downwards.
CAGCTACCAGATCGATATTGCCGGGAACTTCGCCACGTTTGCAGGCTGGGTGCTTCCCCCCGATAGGGATATCCTGCTCGTCTCGGACAATCCCGCGGAGGTGCGGGATGCAGTCGTCCAGCTCCGCCGGGTCGGGCTGGATCGCGTCGTCGGATACCTCGAAGGGGGGACCCATGCCTGGGCCATGGCGGGCTTCCCCCTCGATCACGTCTGCCAGCTCTCGCCCGAGGAGACGCACGCCCGGCTCCGCGAGGGGAAGACGGCCCTCGTCGACGTGCGGTCAGCGGAGGAGTATGCTGAGCAGCACATCCCGGGGGCGATCCATATCATGGCCCCGGATCTCAGGACGCGGTATGTCGAGCTGGATCCCGCGCAGCCGGTCATCCTGATGTGCCGCACAGGGCACCGCTCGAGTCTGGGCTGCAGCATCCTCAAGCAGAAAGGATTTGCCGAGGTCTACAACGCGGCAGGCGGCATCACGGGATACCTCGCCGCAGGATACTCCTGAAGGGGGATCGCGCATGGACTGGATGCCCTATATCGCCGGCGCGGGAATCGGCATCCTCAGCTGGTTTGCATTCCTCCTCTCGGACCGCCCTCTCGGCTGCTCGACGGCCTACGCGCGGACGAGCGGCATGCTGGAGAGGGCGGTCCGCGGGGATGCCGTTCTGGATAAGCCCTACTACAGAAAGTTCGTCCCGCAGGTCGACTGGGAGTGGATGCTGGTGCTGGGTATCGTCATCGGGGCCTTTATCGCAGCGGTTCTCCTGGGCGAGTTCGCCATCGTCTGGGTCCCTTCCACCTTCGAGGCGGCATTCGGGTCGAGCGTTGCGCTCCGGCTGGCGGTCGCCCTCATCGGGGGCGTCCTGATGGGCATCGGGGCGCGCTGGGCCGGTGGCTGCACCAGCGGGCACGGGATCTCCGGGACGCTCCAGCTGGCGGTGTCCAGCTGGGTTGCCGTGATCGTCTTCTTCGTCAGCGGGATCCTAACCGCCTTTCTCCTCTACGGGGTGATCGGCCTATGAAAAGGACGGGAAGCGGGTCCCTGCAGGCCCTGCACCGGAAACGATCCCGGCAGCTGGTCCTGGGGCTGCTGATGGGGATTGCTTTTGGCATCTTCCTGCAGCTGGGGGGCGTCACCCGCTACGACGTCATCATCGGGCAGCTTCTCCTCACCGACTTCACCGTCCTTAAGGTGATGCTCTCTGCCGTGGCCGTCGGCATGGTGGGCGTCTATTTCCTGAAAGGGCGGGGCCTGGCGAGCCTGCACACCAAATCCGGTTCGGTCGGCTCCACGGTGCTCGGCGGGATCCTGTTCGGGTGCGGATTTGCCGTGCTCGGCTACTGTCCGGGAACGGTCGCCGGCGCTGTCGGCTCCGGAGCGCTCGACGCGCTGTTCGGCGGAGCGGTGGGTATCACCATCGGCGCCGGAATCTTTGCGGCGCTGTACCCGCGCCTGGACGCATCGCTCCTGCAGAAGGGTGCGTTTCCCGACGCGACCATCCCCGAGCTGCTCAATGTCCGTCCCTGGGCGGTGATTGTTCCGATGGTCGCCCTGATCGTCGCCGTGCTCTGGGGGATCGAGTACCTGGGATTCTGAGCGTTCCCCGGATCATTTTTGGTCGATGAACCGGTAGTCTGGCGGGATTCCGGAGTCGCCTGGAACCGGCCAGTTGACCGTGCACGCAGCCCGGGCAGAATTCCGATACTCCCCCGGGCATTCTTGTTAGGAGAGGTGAGAGCCGGGCCTCCCGCACCCACTCCGGCGTTCAGCGGGCCTGCGAACGCACCTGAATGCGGGGCTCCAGGAGCGGCCGGAGCCAGTCGACGAACTCCCGCAGGTTTTTGGTCTGGATGTAGATGTCTCCCGGTCCGCTGATCTCTGTAACCAGATCCTCGCCGCTCAGCACCGTTCCCTTGCGGCGGCCGAACTCCTGCACACGGTAGCTGCAGGTGTCGCTGAAGGCCACCAGGTGGTAGTTGTCCACAATCAGGGACTCCCCCTTCTCCAGGATGTGCCTGTCGGTCGCCCCGAAGGCGTTGATGAACAGCGTGCCCTCGCCCCGCACCCGGATCGTGAAGAGCCCCTGGCCGAAGAGCCCTTTTGTGAACCCTTCCCATGCACGTCCAGGTCGAGACCGGGGGTCGAGGCGATGTAGCCGCCCTTCTGGATGATGTAGCCGTGGTCGGGGGATAGCTGCAGTTCGTATACATCCCCGATAGGAGCGGAAACGCGATCTTTCCCAGCCTGTCCCGCGCGATATAGTCGTTCACAACGACTGCTCCTCGAAGATCATCAGAGTCCCGAGGAGTCCCATTTCCCGCATCCGGGTCTTCACGTCGAAGTTCGCGGTCATGTAGGCCAGCGCCCCGCCCTCGGCCGTGATGCTCTCGCCTTGAGGTTTGCAACGAGCATGGGATAGGAGGGGCGGTAGAGGATCTCGTAGTTCATCCGTATGCACCGGGCGGCTAGGAGCACCCGAGGCATACGAAGGTGACGCTGCCCGGGAGATCAGACGAACTTCTGCATCCAGATGGTATCGAAGAACTCCCCTCTCTTCGTCCCGACGCTGCGGAACCTGCCGCACTCGGAGAAACCGTGCCGGGCGTGGAATCGGATGCTGCCCTCGTTCCTGGAGGAGATGGCGGCGAGGATACAGGAGATGCCCCGTCTCTGCCCTTCTTTCTCGAGATACTCCAGCATGCGGCTCCCGACGCCCATACCCGTCCGATCCGGGCGGACGAAATAGGAGATCTCCGCCGTGTGGGCGAACGCGGGCATCGGGTTATGGGCGTGGAGGAGCCCGAAGCCGAGCAGACGGCCTTCTGCATCCCGCACGGCGACGGTGGGATAGTCGTGCGCCTGCTGCAGGAAGAGATCGAAGAACGCGTAGGGGACCTTCTGCTCGGGAAAGGCGGCAAAAGAGTTCTCGACGTAGTAGTTGAAGATGTCGATGACGGCGGTGCGGTCTTCGGGGGTGATCGGGGTGCAGGTGTAATCGGGCATGGCAGCCTCCAATACGGAATATTGTTTAGTATCTATACCATCTCCAGATAAAAATGTTCTGCGATCTGGATCGCTGCCGTTCTCGACCCTCGGACGCAATAGAGCCGATGTTCGTCCGTATCCCCGGCTTCCCCCACCGCATGCGGGATAGGCGCGATAGGAGGACGGTGGCAGTGACGTGCACGGGTTCATCTATCCTGCATGAGAGCTTCAGTTTCCGCGAAAGATCCCTTCCCATCGACCACGAAAGGGCCGCCAGGGCCGTGGACGATGCCAATCTTCGTTTCCCCTCTCTAAACCCTATCGCACCAGGGGGAGGGTGGTGCGTCCCCCCCCTCACCCCCGCGTGACAGGCCTGGCAACGGGATACCCGAGAGACCTGTAACCTATCCCTCGGCGAGAGACTCAACCCGATCCGGGTACGTTCACCCAGGACTTCTGCCTGCTTCTCTCCAAGCCCGATACTACGCACCCATTGGGCTTGGAGATCCCCGTTCCCGGGCGCTCCGGTAGCCGGCAGCGTATGGTGCAGGGATCGTATACTCCTTGTATGCCAATTCTTCATGGTAGGGGAGCGTAAGAACGCCGACAACTGTCCCGGGTTGTACCTGCCTCCTCCCTTCCGCAAAAACTTCAAACCGATGCCGTTGCAGTTATCTGCGCCGGAGTGCTTCTGCAAACTCCCGTGTATGTTCCTGACGGACGCGGGGGGATTTCTCCAGGACGGCCTCGATCTGTTCGAGGACCCGCCCGAGGCTCTCCGCTTCTCCCGCAGGAAGGCGGGCGATCTCGCGGGCGATGCTCTGGTTCACCCGGGCGTGGTAGCTGCGGTGCCACTCGAAGGCCTCCCGCCCGCGCTCCGTCAGGCACAGCAGCACGGTCTTCTGGTCTCCCTCCCGGTTGAGCCGCTGCAGGTACCCCTTCTCCTCAAGCCTTCTGGCCAGCTGGGATACCGCCCCCTTGGTGACGCCGAGGCGGGCGGCGATCCGGGTCACGTTCTCCCCGGGGTAGCGCCCCGCCATGTCGATCAGGTGCACCTCGGAGGCGTGGAGCAGGATGCCATGGCCGATGTCGATGGGTTCGGCCTCGATACGGGCTGCCCGGTTCAGGATGCGGATGATGCGGTCCAGGATCTCGGTGGTGGCCGGATCTGCCTCGGGGGGTCCGTGATGGTTTAGCATGTATACATTAAACTGTTTCGCTGCCGGGCTACGTGAATCTTCGCCAGCTCTGTTCTGATACCTTATAACAGCCGGATCCTGGAGGATAGGGGGACCTGAGATCCCAGAACGGGGCATGGCCGCAGGGACCCGTGAAGAGCTGATCCCGATCGTTGCAGGACTGCCTTTCTCTGTAGACAACATCCGATGCACCCCTACCCCGACATTGGATCCTGGTATCTTTGAACTGCATCTCGGTTGCGGAGAGTCCATTGGAACAGGGATCTCCTGCAACTCTTCCCCGGGAAGGTCTCCTGCAATCTTCCGATCCCTGTTTCATTTCTGGCACGAAGACCGAAATCGGATGCAAGGGAATCGAACTCGATGCTGCTCAGCGTTCCGGGCGGAGAGCCCGCTTTGAAGATCAGGTCGTGGAGCATAGAAGCTGTGGCAGAAGCATCCGTGGAACACTCAGTTCTTCGGTTATCCATGTACTGAACGATTCAATTATCTGGAAATTTAAATATCTAAATTTAAATTAAATTTTTGGATATACATAGTTTAATATATGGCAATAGATTATCTAGTATGCGGATTCTCTGGTTTGCTGTTTTGATCCTTCTGGTCGCCGGCGGGCTGTACCTGTTCGGGTTCGTGCCGGGGGTGCCGTCAGCGCCGAGCCTGATGGCAGCGGTCGCGCCTCCCCCCGACGATGCGGTGACGAACACCAGCCGGGGCGTGGCCCTGGCGAACATGGGGCGGTACCAGGAGGCGATCGAGCACTTCGATCGGGCCATCGCGGCGGACCCCGGGTATGTCGATGCCTGGAGGAACAAGGCCCTGGCATTGAACTACTTGGGAAGGTATCAGGATGCGATCGCCTGCTACGAGGAGGTCACCCGGCTCGATCCGCAGGACGGAGATGCCTGGTACAGCATGGGCGCCATCTACCGCAGGCTGGGAGACGGCCCGAAGGCGGACGAGTGCTTCGAGGAGGCCCGAAGGGCAGGCTACCCCGTCTAGGGGACGAAGCCGTCATGCCGGGTCTCTCCGGGCGAAGGTATATCTGGCATGCGGGATGAACGGTGCCGGCCGAGACCGGCAGCGTTGACCCTGGATGCCGGCACCAGGCGGGAGATGGACCATGAAGACGATCAAAGGCGAAGATAAACGGGAGACAAAGGAGTACTGGTGCGAGATCTGCGGGGCCGCCTGCGAGGAGATCGACGAGGAGAATTATCCCGAACTGCGGAAGGCCAGGACCTTATGCCCGGGCTGCCGGCAGTCCTACGAGGAGTCCTGCAGCATCCGCTGAGCGGCAGGGTTCAGGGGGCAATCGCCTCCGGCAGGGTGAAGTAAAAGTCGATGCCCCTCCACGGTTCGGACTCTACCCAGATCCCTTCCGTGGCGGTCACGGATGCGGTTGACGACGGCCAGGCCGATGCCTGTTCCTGCACCGCTGCCCCTGCCATGCAGCCGCTGGAAGATCACGAATATTTTACGAAGTATCGGGGCTCGATACCGTCGTCTTGCGCAATAAATTGGTCCATGTCAAACATGTGGATCGACGCGATCTCTGGCAGGCCCGGAATGGGCGGCAGCGCTGCTCACCTTCGGGAGGAGGTCATGCGGGCGGCGTGGCTTGATGACCTGCCAGCTCCCGGGCGATGCCGTTGGCCCAGGCCTCGATGTCGCTCCAGTTGCGGAAGTCCCCCTCGGGGAGGATTGCCCGGGCGGCCGGCAGTTTCCGCAGCGAGCGGTGCATGAACCCGAGTTTGCCGGGATCCAGCGCCCCGAAGAAGACCCGGTGGCCCCGGGGGTGGATCGTCTCCCGGAACCCGGCGATCTCTTTGGGCTCCAGTTTCGGATCCTCGATCGAGGTATCTGTCCCGAGCTCCAGCGGTCCGCTGCTGAACAGCCAGACCGGGCGGCCGGAAAGGGCGGTGCGGTTCCGCCGCACGTACTCTGTTGCCTCCCCCATCCAGTGCTCCATGTAGACCGCACTCCCGATCACGACGGCGTCGTAGTTTCCGGGATTCGGGGCCGCATCGGCGCTGAAAGCCTCCGCCTCCACTCCCTGCCCCCGGAGCTTCCCGGCGATGAACTCCGCAATCTCCTTCGTGGAACCGTATCTGCTCGCATAGACGACGATCGCTCTCATGCACAGTCACCCTCACGCATATTTCCCGGAGTCATCTGAACCTCCGCACCTGATAACCTTAACGAATGGGACGGGTTGAGCGGTAATGATACTGGTGTATGCCGTCGCCATCGGCACGCGGGCTGTACGATCCGAAGCTGCCCCCCGGGGCGATAGATCTGTCTGCAGGAACAGGGCATCATACTCCCGGCTTTGCCTGGACGGTGATGCAGCAGACCAGGGTCTTCCGGGCGATATCCACGACCGTGCGGATCTCCTCATCGCCTGCTTCCCGGGCGACGTTGCATGAGGCTCCATCTTCGGCCAGTATGCTCATCTGCCCGCTCTCTTTCGTCTTCAGGTAGGCGAGCAACGCCGGGAGTACCGTCTCGTAGATGACCTCGACATCGGGGGCACTGATCTGCACCCTGCCTGCCAGGGTCGCATCATGGGGCGTTTCCGTAGAACGGAACCTTATGCCGACATCCCCGATCCGGTCCTCCAGAAATCGGACCACTTCATCGGGGGGGAAATCCAGCACCATCAGACTCAGCGTTGCCATGCCGCTCACCTCCCGTTCCATGCGGAGTGCAGGGATGCCAGTGTTCCCGCAGCATAAAAAGTCATCGCCCGGAAGACACCCGGCAGAACGGTAGGTGTAGAGCATGCCCGCATCTTCAGGCTTGCTGCCGCTGGACGCGTATGGGGAAGAACCTAAAACTCCATGAAAGTGCAGCCTGGTAGGTAAACTTCATGATCTGGTTTTTGGGATCCAGTCGTGCACTGTCAGCGACCGAGGATATATGGCGTGCTGGAGTATCGTTGTCAGCAATGAGGGCGAGTGCGGTCTAATCCTGCGTCGCGAGACAAACCGATAGCCCCCGAAAAACTGACTTTTCAATCATGCAGGCTGGCAGAACTGCAAAAAAAAGCATCCGCCTCCTGTTTTTGATTAAACATGCCCATCGTATCCGCCAGTATTCTGAACACGCCGCTCAGGATCCCCGGCAAAGGCGAAAAGGCCCCGTAAAGTTATATCATCTCCGGGATAGAGATCGGCCCTGGTGCCATATGAACGGGATTTCGCAGCGAGAGGCGGATCGGTTCGATGTCACGGTCCTTGTGGATAATTATGCCGACATTCTCCTGATGGAGCAGACGGATACCCTGAGGCGGGCAATGATCCCTCCACCCACGACCCTCTATGCCGAACACGGGCTGGCATGCCTTGTGACGATGTATGCCGGGACCGAGAAACACTCTGTCCTTCTGGACGGCGGTATATCCCCAGTATGCCTCATCCATAATGCCGAAGTCCTGAATGTCAATCCGGGTGATATCGAGGCCATCGCATTGAGCCACGGTCACTTCGACCACTTTGGCGGGCTCATCCCCATGCTTCAGGGAATGGGAGGCAGCATACCCCTGTTTCTCCACCCGGATGCGTTTCTCAAACGGCAGGTGAACATCCCCATGGTCGGGAGAGCGGTTCCGATGCCGCGACTGGACGGCGGCGCCCTCGAGGGCGCAGGAGCGGAGATACGGGCTTCAGAGGATGCATCGCTCCTCGCCGGCGGTCTCCTCTCCCTCACGGGAGAGATCGAGCGCAAGACCCCATACGAGAAGGGATTCCCCTGGATGGAGGCCGAGATCGACGGCAGGTGGATCGTCGATCCGTTCCGGGACGACCAGGCCCTGGTCGCGGTCCTGCGAGGGAAGGGTCTTGTCGTCATCAGCGGCTGCGCCCATGCCGGGATCGTGAACACCGTGGAGCACGCAAAACAGATGAGCGGGATAGAGCAGGTCCACGCGATTCTCGGGGGCTTTCACCTCACCGGTCCCCTCTTCGAGCCGGTGATCCCGCAGACGATCGCAGGGATACGGGCGATCGGCCCCGCCTGGATCGTGCCGATGCACTGCACGGGCTGGAACGCAATCACGCGGTTTGCGGGGGCCTTTCCGGAACGGTTCATCCTGAACACGGTGGGGACGACCTGCACGTTCCAGGGGACATAGGTCAGCTGCGGGTAGAAGGTTGAAGAGAAGACGCAGGCCTGGATGCGATACTGTGCGGCAGGATCCTGAGGAGATTCGGGAGAAGATTCTGGAGGTCTCCCAGATCGAGAGTGGATGGGATTTCCCCGGGGGACACTATTGTGCCGGAAAAAGAGTTCCGATTACCCATAAAAGACAATTGGCGTGCAGGAGAGCGAAGGACGGGGAGTAATAAAGCACCGATGCCCTTTCAGATTGTCTCGCAACCTATGGCACAGCGGGCAGCGTGAGGGAGAACGTCGAACCTTCACCGGGCTCCGACTCGACCCGGATCCGCCCACCCCATAACATTCGACGACCCGCTTGACGATGGCGAGGGCGGTCCCGGTTCCCTCGTACCGGTCCCGTGCGCGCAGCCGCTGGAAGATCGCAAAGATTCGATCGCTGTACTGGGGTTCGATCCCCGATGCCGTTGTCCCGCACGGAAAATTGCCACATCCCGGCCTTCATCTCGCTGGATACGGGGATGCAGGGTGGGTCTTCCCTTCGGAACTCAATCGCATTCGTGATCAGGTTCTGGAAGACCTGCCCGATCTGAACGGGATCTCCGAAACCATCGGGGGGATCGGGGCTGGTAGCGGCTCCCTGCTCCTGGACAGGGATCGCGATGTCTTTCAGGTCCTCCCCCAGGACTGGCCCGGTATCCGTCGGCCCGGGGGCTGCTGGCGGGTGGCGATGCGGGAGTACTCCAGCAGACCGTTGATGAGTTCGTGCATCCGCTTTCCCCTCTGCTCGATGCATCCCGGGGACTCATCGGCATCGCTGTCGAGCTCTCCTCTGTTCCGGCGCGCAAGCATCCGGGCATAACTGGTGACCATCCGCACGGGTTCCTGGAGGCCGTGGCTGGAGACGTGGGCGAACCGCTCCAGATCCTCGTTGCTCTGCTCGAGGGCCTCCCGAGAGGCTCTTCAGATCGCTCTCTTCCTGTTCCGAGCTGAATCGTCGTACAGGTATCCGAGGATCTCGATCAAACCCCCTTTCGTCGAACTCCCCGACTGCGTTCTCCACAACGTAAATGAGACTCCCGTCACTGCGTTTTCGTAGTCGGCCACAATTCTCCACCTTCCCCCCTCCCGTTAAGGAGCTTCAGGAGCAGCCGCCGGTCATCGGGAGAGGGAAAGGTCTCGTCAATATTGGTCTGCAACACCTCTCCTATGGAGGAAACCCGAATAAATTCACGAACGCCGGGTTGCAGGCGAGGATCCGCCCATCCGGTGTGGTGATGGAGTCCCCGGTTAGATCCTCCTCAAAGAGCTTCCGGTACTTCCCTTCGCTCTTCTGCAGAACCCCCTCCATTCCCCTGCGATCAGCATCAGCCTGTTTGAGCGTCGCGACCTCCCGCTGAAGCGCGTCGTTTTCTGCCTCCCGCGCCGATATCCGTTCCGGAGCGAGCTGCTCCGCTTCTGAGATCCAGCACGGCGCCGCCGATCCGTCCCGACTCCTCCAGGCGCACGAACTCCCGCTGCGGCCTGCCGATATCCCACGGCGGGGTGCCGTGGTAGACCTCCTCGAAGAAATCCATGCTGCAGGCTTGGTTGTCGGTCCGTCGTGAAGGCCGTTTCGATAGACAGCCCCGGTACCCTGGAGGCGGCGCTGCGCTGGATTTACCATGACCCGGTCACAGGATAGGCGTCTTGACACTCGCCGGGGACGCAGGGCGGCACCAGAGGGACGGTTCCCGGGCGACCATGTGGTGAGGGGAAAATGTGCGATAGGCCGGTCTTGATTGTGAATACCGATACCGCAGAATCCTCCCCATCGCTCGAGAGTGCGACATGGATCCCGGCCTCCCCCGAGAATACCAGAAATCCGTCAACCTCGAGGAGGATTTCGACAGAGCTCATGAGACCCTTATTAAGTGTCAGTGGATTGCTTCAGCGGCGATCTCGTCGTACGTGACGTACTGGTTTCCATCGGAGAGCCGGACCGGGTGGCAATGAACCGTCTTTTCCGCGCCGTCCCTGCACCGCACCCGACAGGTGCGGGGCGGCAGCGGTCCCGTGCTCGCCTGCCCCAGGTCCGCCTTCCAGACGGCGATCGCCTCCTGGCGGCGGTCGGGATCCGGGAAGGCCTTCTCGAACCAGTCCCGGCCCGTGGGGATATCCGCGAGCGTGTACCCGAAGCGCTCGGTGAACGCCCGGTTGAGGTAGAGGTGCCGCCCCCCGGGATCGAGCAGGGCCGCCGGGACCGGGGACGCATCCATCACCTCGGTGAACCGCCGCTCGCTGCGGCGGAGCCGCTCCGCAGTCTGCCGCCGGGCGAGGGCTATCGAGGCCTGCCGCAGGAAAGACTCGACCACCTGTGTATCCTCGAGCTCCCGATCCGGCGGCAGGAAGATCCCGACGTTGCCGAAGAGCTGCTCGCCCCAGACCAGAAAGACGAAGTAAGCCTTTCCGATAGGAAGCGTGCGGCAGATCTCGTCGCAGAGCTCCTCGGGGATCTGCCGGAAACAGATCTCGTAGAGCGACATCCCCTCCGGCCCGATCTCCGGCCAGAAAGTGTACTTCCGCATGCCCCAATCCCGTATGGTCAGGGCTCCTCCCCCGGAGGGATGCGAGAAGATATCCGTCATCGGATACGCCAATCCAACCGGATCTATCCCCAGTATCTGCGTCAATGCATCTCGAATTTCCCTGTCACGGATTGCCTGTACGGCGAACTGCTGCTGGACTTCATCGTGGGATACAACCTGGATGAGTGTCCTGGGGATAAGTTCGGAGAGCCGATCGGCGATATACTGGTGGATATCCTGCTCGGGGGGCATGTCCACCAGTTCCATCGCG